>MSYE01000100.1 GCA_002176905.1 bacterium F11
GGGAAAGAGCACAGTGGACCTTCTTCATCGGTCCAAAGAGGTCAATCTGCGATGCATTTTGACACCGGAGCATGGTTTTCGTGGTATTGATGAACATGGAAAAAAGGTGACAGATGGTCGCGATCCCAAAACCGGTCTTCCCATTTTCAGCCTTTATGGTGAGACCACACGGCCAACCGACTCGATGCTGAGCGGAATTGATACCCTTGTTTATGATATTCAGGATGTGGGGGTTCGGTTCTATACTTATATTGCCACAATGGCCCAGGCCATGGAGGAAGCGGCGGAACGGGACCTCCAATTTGTTGTGTTGGATCGCCCCAATCCCATTCGGGGTGATATCATGGAAGGTGATCTGTTGGATCCGGATATCCAACGGATGACCGGTTATCTTCCCATTCCGGTTCGTTACGGTTTGACTCCCGCGGAATTGGCTGTTTGGATCAAAGAGACCCACAACGTAAAAGTCAATCTTAAGATTATCCGAATGAAAGAGTGGAAACGAGATCTTTGGTTTGATCAGACCTATCTTAAGTTTGTTCCCCCTTCTCCCAATATTGTGGATTTGGTCGGAGCTTTGCTTTATTCAGGGATTGGGTGTTTTGAGGCCACCAATATTTCGGTGGGACGGGGAACAAAAAAACCCTTTCACCAGTTTGGGGCCCCATGGATCAAAGAAAAAAGCTTTGTGTGCTTACCTAAGAGAGCAGAACTTTCCTGGGGTTTTGTTTGAGTTCACCACCTTTGTTCCCTCCAAAGACCTATATGCCGGTGAAGAATGTCGAGGGATCAAATTTAAAGTCACCAACCGCAATACCATACGCCCTTTTCAAATATTTATGGTGACGTTTCTTTACCTTCCTCTTCGGTCAAGATCGCAACATGGCCAGTTTCATGGAAGGAGCGCCGGATTGGGTTCAGTACCGATTGTATGTCTTGGTCACCGAAGCCATCAACGCACTGGCCATTGAGGTGGATCGAAAGAGACTACAGAGGATGAAACCGTTGTTGGATCGGGTTAATAGTCAGGCGTAAGGCAATTTCGTCATCCCGGCGAAAGCCGGGATCCAGTGTCTCTAATTTATTTGGGATTTAATTTCTTAAAAGACAATAAAGACGCTGGATCCCGGCTTTCGCCGGGATGACGGCTTTAACCCAGGATCACCCTCTTCTCCCCATCCGGCGTCCTCTGCAACCTTACCTTCGGCGCTTCTTTTCCTCTCTTTCGTAGTGATGAAAAATAAGGATTCACCACCTGATCAAAAAAGTACTCGGGATTTCCTAGGCGGTCGTTGATTTCTTTTTCTGTCCAGTGATCCAACAAAACCCGCTGAATCTCTTTAGGAAGGTCGGTAAGGTGCATGGGTTCTCCATAAT
>MSYE01000101.1 GCA_002176905.1 bacterium F11
TGCGTACTCTCATCAAGATCTCTATTTTGAAACAGACCTTGATCATGTTGGATTTGTTATGCCCACCCCGCTTCTCAACAAAGACACTTATATGGGTATCTCTATTACCCGTCTTGGTCTTCCTGATCAGCAGGGAAGAGGAACCAATCGAGAGAAAACAGGACGTTTCGATACCAGTGATCTTGCTATCGGTGCTGCACTGGCCTCAAATTTTGGATCGTTCCAACTGGGATCCCAATTTAAATTCCTCCGACAGGAATTGGCAGAATTTAACGCACAAGGCGTTGCCGTTGATTTGGGTGTTCTCACCCGCACACCACTTTCTTGTCTTTCAATAGGAGGTGCGGTACGCAATCTTGGACCAAAAATGAAATTTATCAGCGAGGAGTTTTACCTTCCCCTCACACTCTCAATCGGTGCGGCTTATCAATTGATGAGTCCCTTGACCATTGGAATGGATGTCCAATCACAACCCCATCAAGACAAATTGTCTCTATCATTTGGAACCGAATTTCTGGCGGTCCAAAATATTGTGCTACGGGCTGGTTATCTTTCGAAAATGGCGGAGTCGATTACCAACAATCAAATTTCCGAATCCAACAGAGGAAACATTGCCACAGAAGGTTTAACAGCTGGATTGGGATTGCGATACAAAAATTTTCATCTTGATTACGCGTTCTCTCAATTCGGAGAGTTGGGCTTAACCCACTCCTTTACCATTTCCACTTCCTTTGGTTCAGAACGTATTGATTCGCTTTCTTCATCCTCTCCCGTATCCCTGCCGCCTCCGGAAAAAAGTCCTACCCCAAGCCCACCCTCCGAACCCGACCGGATCATCGTCATCTTCGCCGCACCCTACGGTGAGGATCAGTGGTGGAATTAAGATAATCGCATTCGCATTCGCGCTCGCATTCGATAATTAATTGATCGAGCGCGAAAGCGAATGCGAATGCGAATGCGATTATAAACACTAGCCCCCTTTTCTCGGTTTTGGTATCTTTCCCTCAATGTCCAGTCAAAATCCTTTTATCATTGAAGTGGCCAGCGAATTGGGTTTCCCTTCTCACCTTCTTTCAAAAGCCCAAACCAAGTGGGGCGTTCAACGAACCAGAGAAATCGCCATGGCGACCTCGGTGGGGGGAATCGGACCCCTGGTTCGGGAACGAACCCGCATTCAATCTGAAAAAGGATTGAATGTCATCGGGGTTAGCCTTCTCTACGAATATGTTTGGATTCAAAAACTTCTCCCCAATGGAACCATCCAACTCCAAAAAAAATCAGTGGGAAAAGAATGCAAACAACTCCTCACTCCCACATCCCTCAAATTCTCACTTTGGTTATTTAACAATCAAAAATTGGATGTGGTGGTATGGGA
>MSYE01000102.1 GCA_002176905.1 bacterium F11
CTACCCCACCATTCACCTGTGCGTGCCGCGGAAAACCTGATTTTCCGCGCGCCCCCGCCGTTGTAAAACATCTCGGTTGTTATTGGCTCTGGATCCGTGTCATGGGTAAAGGTGACGGTCGCAACAACATCAAACGGATTACCGGAATAGGAGGGATTTGTGATACTCCACTCAAGGTAAGGAGCCCACATGGTCTCAGTGGTATGACCTAAGTCTTTTGTATCGACCGCAGCAGCGTTTATCGCCAGACCTGCCTGAGCTGTCATGAGGAAGAGTGTTATCACGATTGTTGGTAGGATCGATGTCTTGGTTATAGTGATGAAATTTCCATAATTTCGTGAAGGTTTTCCCAGTTCATTGGTGAGAAATTGGATGAATTTGGATTTAACCATACCTTACCCTCACTTTCACTAGAAATGCTTGTCTTTTCAAGGTGATTCTGGTCCGGTACTTGTGTTAATTTGCTCACCATCCTTATATATACATTGCAACAGGGATGCCCTTAGGGGTCAAATCTTGATACCTACAAGGTTCGGTTCTTATTTGACGAACATCAATTTCTTGGTCTTTTTGCCTGGTCTTTGAATGAGGTGTAGACCGGATGCCACAAAGGATCCTTCCTCATTTCGCCCATCCCATTGCACGGAATTCCCCAAGCAGTGAAGGGTGCGAACGCGTTGGCCTCCTCGGGTGAAAATCAGTACGGCAGAATCACAGGGGATTTCTACCCAATCTCGTTTTTTCAGACGAAATTCGTTGATGAACTTTTCTTCTATTGGGTCAATGAATCCGGCACCTTCTTCAACCACGATTCTTACAATGGAGGTTCCCGGATCTCCGTGATCGTCAAAAACCATCAACACAACGTCATAGGTGCCGGGATGGGAAAATTCATATGAGGGTTCTCGGTCATTCGAGGTGCCTCCGTCTTGGAAATTCCAGATTTTGTTGACAATACCGCGATCAGGACCCGAATCATTATCCGGATCAAAGGAATCCGTCATCGAAAATTGAACAGTTAAGGGAGCTGGCCCAACGACAGGGGTTAAGGTATTAATAACAGCTGTTGGCGGAATATTCCCCGTTTCAGGATTGATAACGGAGATGACCAGCGTTGTTGAACTTGTCGCCAAATCGTTATCTGTCACAGTGAGGAGAACGGTGTAGCTCCCTGCTTGATCAAATGTGTGTGAAGTATTTTTGGTGAAGGCAGAATCACCATCACCAAAATCCCAGGCGTAACTATCGATACGCCCATCTGAATCGAAAGAGGAGGATCCCACAAATGTAACCGTGAGAGGTTCATTTCCCGAGGTTGGTGTGGCTTCGATGATGGCGGTTGGGGGGATGTTTATTGGGGGATCAATATTTCG
>MSYE01000103.1 GCA_002176905.1 bacterium F11
TGCCAGCAAACTCTCCACTTCCGCTGTCTTATCATACGCTGTCCCTTTGACTTGACTCATGGCAGAAATGAAACTCGCTTGTCCCGGCTCGTAAATCGTTGTGGTGGGTTTGGTCACATCGTAATACACCTCAATCTGGGCTGGTAACGCTGTCTCCACGTTCCCCGCTTCATCCACCGCGTAACTCCTCAACATATACTTTAATCCCGATGCGTACGGTATGGCTGTGTTATACGTCCAGGGATCCGATCCGCTCCAGTTTGTTAAGTTAAAGTATTCTGTCGCCGCGTTAAACCCAGCTCCATTAAAGTATGATGTCGTCAATCCCACCAACTGACCTACCGAAACATACACCCGGTCCACACCCGCCTTCCCATCTGATGCCGTCCCTGTTATCTGCGAAATTGTGGACCTCACTTCCGTTCCATCTGGGAACGTTACTCGGCTCTCCGGTTTATCACTGTCAAACGTGAACGTAATCGTGTTCACGCTTACCACAAAATTGTCTTCTTCGTTGGTCGCCTTGTCCGTCGATCGGCTCTTTACCCAATACTCATGCCCCGATACAAACGGAATACCAGTCGCAAACCATGTCTGATATGAATTCGTTGTCTTCGCCGTAAAGAAGGTCTCCCCTCCCGCATCAAACGTCTCACTCACTCCACTGTACCAGGTCCCTGTGTCCACACGGATCGCCAACTCCACTGTCTCTATCCCACCCAATCCGATGCTGTCAGACACCGTCCCCGATATGGTCGGCAAACTTATCAGCTTCGCCCCATCCACTGGTAACGTGATCCGGGTTGTCGGACTCGAAATATCATAGGTAAAGTTCGTGAACGATCCCAACGGCTGCGCATTTGTCGCCAAGTCTGTTGCCTGCAATCGCAATTCGTAATTGTATCCATCTGTCAACGCTGGCCGCGTTGATGCCCATACATCCGGACCTGCAATGAAATTCATATTATTAAACAACTCTCCTGCTGAGTTAAATGTCGATGCGTTGTAATCCCAATACAGCCCTGTCCCGGTCTCCCGAATAGAAAACACAACCGAATCCACACGGCTTATCAACCCTTCATCCAACGCTGCCCCAGATATCGATGGAAGCGGTTGCGATGAACCATTGTAATACTCGTTGTTGACCGGCACCGCAATCGTCGCTGTCGGATGTTGGATATCGTAGACAAACGTTGCACTCGCCAAACTCACCAACGGCTCACTGTTCCCCGTATCCAATACATTATCTGTTGCTTGGACACGAATGTAATACATAGAGTTGTGGGTGTAATCTGGTGATGTTCGCGTCCATGTTGAATTCGCCGCCAAAAGGCTTGTTGCTTCATAGAATTGCTCGCTCGTATCCGT
>MSYE01000104.1 GCA_002176905.1 bacterium F11
CCTTCACATCCTTCCATAGGTTTTGAACCTGCCGTTCGAGAACATGGGAAGCGGCATCAATGGCACCGATCATGGATTCGGATTTCCGTTTGATGGCAATGGTTTTGCGAGGGACCTTAGCATTGATGCGACAAAATTCGTTACCCTTGAGGTGATGATGGCTGCTGGTGAGAACATACTCCACCTTGATAATCCTTTCCACGAACCGATCCAGCTTGGAAAGACGCTCAAAAATATGATCTCTCCAGCGGGGTTGAACCTGGGTCCGGTGTCCTCGAATCTGAATATTCATTCCTGCCTCCAGTCTTTCGATCAGAACAATGATTATCTATCATGTTCTCAAACTTTGCAGACAGTTGTCAAAATTATCGTCAGCAATTTGACCTTGGTGTCAAAGAAGGGAAGGAAATTTCAATGAAAAAACGGGTTTTTTCTGGCATTCAACCAACCGGCGTGGTGCATTTGGGGAATTACATTGGGGCTCTCAAAAACTGGGTCGCTATGCAGGAGGAATACGATTGCCTCTATTGTATTGTGGATCTTCATGCCATCACTGTTCCCCAAAATCCAGAGGAACTCCATAACTCCATATTGAGGACCGCGGCCACGACCTTGGCGGTGGGAGTTGATCCAACCAAATCCCTTTTGTTTGTCCAATCCGATGTCCCTGAGCATGCGGAATTGGCCTGGATTCTCAACTGCTTTGTGTACTACGGCGAACTGGGACAAATGACCCAATTTAAAGACAAAGCCAAAATAAGAGGAGTGGGAACCTCTACTGGTCTTTTTACTTATCCTGTTTTGATGACATCGGATATTCTTCTCTACAACACCCATGCTGTTCCTGTTGGAGACGACCAAAGACAACATCTGGAACTCTCGCGTCTTACAGCTCGCCGCATCAACAAACAATATCCTAATTTCTTCATTGTTCCCCAACCGTTTATTGGGACAAAAGGAGCCCGGATCATGGGCCTGGATGATCCCACTGCCAAAATGAGCAAAACCGCCTCCACGGAGATGAATTACATTTCTTTCTCTGATTCCCCTGATGTGATCCGAAAAAAAATCAAACGCGCTGTCACGGATTCTGGTTCTGAGATCGAATATGATGAAGAAAAGAAACCCGCAATTTCAAATCTCCTGAGTATCTATAGCGGTTTAACAGGAGAGACCACCGACGCCTTGGTCTCCAAATACAAAGGCAAAGGTTACGGCGATTTCAAAAAAGAGTTGGCCGAAGTGGTCGTTGACGTTCTCGGTCCCATCCAAAAGAAAACCGATTCCATTCTCACCGACAAAGCCACGCTCCAAAAACAACTAAAATGGGCGCTGAAAAAGCCCGCGACATCGCCCGCCCCAAAAT
>MSYE01000105.1 GCA_002176905.1 bacterium F11
CATCCAAATAACAAAGATGAAATAAGGGCTGGGAGCGCGATGAAGGGGCCCCCACAGGGCCAATCCATCAAAATACAACGCCAACACGAGTGCGGCCCCCCCCAAAAACGACATGATCATCTGATTGGGATAGCCTCCCTGTTCGGCCATGAGAGAAAATTCCCAAATACACAAAATGGAAATCCCAAAGACAAAGAGAAAATAAGGAAGACTACCAAACCAAATCACCACCAATACCAGTGGAGTTAAAACAAGAGCGGTTAAGATGCGCGGAAGGATCATCTTTCTTCAATACCCCCATATCGTCTTTCTCGTTTTTGATACTCCAAAATGGCTTCGTAGAGGTATTTACGACGAAATTCTGGCCATAACACGGGTGTCACATGAAATTCCGAATACGCGATTTGCCAGAGTAAAAAATTGGAAATTCGCTGCTCCCCTGAGGTTCGAATCAGAAGATCAGGCTCCGGAAACTTGGCTGTGTAGAGATGGTTGGTTATGGCCTCTTCGGTGATGCGAGAAATACCCTTTGTCAAAACCGCATTACAGGCGTGAACGATATCCTGGCGACCACCATAATTTAAAGCCAAAACAAGTTTTATCCCGGTGTTTTTTGCCAATCGGATGGAGGTTTCCTCAAATTGATCTTGAACATCCTGGGGGAGGCGAGAAAGGTCTCCTATGGCCTCCAATCGAACATTGTTTTTGTTGAGGTTGGGTTCTTCTCTTCTGAGCGTTTGTTTGAGAATCCGCATCAGTCCCAAGATTTCTCTTTTGGGTCGGGACCAATTCTCTGTAGAAAAAGCAAAAAGGGTGATGACTTTGATACCCAATTCACCGGCGGCTTCAACAATATCACGAACGGATCTGGCCCCTTGTTGATGCCCCCATATGCGAGGCAATCGTCTTTTTTTCGCCCACCGACCATTCCCATCCATAATGATGGCCACATGGGCAGGCAGTCGGGACTTATCGATTTTTTTTAAAAGTTTTTCTGCTTCTTTGGACATGTTTGAGTGGGTGAGCTTTATTCCTTGGATTTGTCTCCAGGGGCTCTGACGCAGACCTGAAAATGGACAGGCAGATCCCTCTTCTTGAAATTAGATTTCCAAGATTTCTTTTTCTTTGCTATCCAAGATCTCGTCAACCTTTTTGATATAGGCATTGGTCAAACCTTGAATCTTGGTGTCGGCTTGTTTGCGGGCGTCTTCAGAAAGACCTTTCTCTTTTTCGTCCTGCTTTAGTTTTTCCATGGCGTCCCGGCGCTCGTTTCGAAGGGAGACACGAAAGTCTTCTGCCAGTTTTCTCACTATGTTCACCAAGTCTTTTCGACGTTCCTCAGATAAGGCAGGAAAGGACAAGCG
>MSYE01000106.1 GCA_002176905.1 bacterium F11
CTCCAGTTGGAGCCGCCACAAAAGGCCAAATTCAAGTGGTGATTGATCTTGGAAACAACATCCACATTGAGCAGAAAGAGAATATGGGTCCCAACGCTGGAGCCGGAGTCTTTGGAATTGGAATTTTGGTTCTTCCCAATCCCAATGGCCTAAAGACAATTGAAACCTCTTCTTTCTCCCAGGGATGTGGCCTCGGGGGCATTGGAGCCCTCTTGGTGAAAGGACAAATAGAAGGAAAGGGCGTTCGATTTACTCAAGGTACAGGTGTTTATGGATTGGGAATCTTTCAAGGACAAGGAAGTCACAAATCAACCTATTGGGCCGAACGAAATGGACAAGGACTTGGGATGACAAAAGGTGTTGGACTCTTTTCCCATCAGGGAGATGATTCATCAATTAAGGGGGGACTTGTCCAACCGGATCCCCGCGAACCAATGGGATCGGTAAGCCTTTGCCAGGGCGTGGGTTTTGGACGTCGCGCTTATGTTGGTGGTGGAGTGGGAATAGCAGTTGTAAAAGGGGATCGCAACACAGTAAAAGGAAGTTATTTTTCTCAAGGATGCGGGTACTGGCACAGTGTGGGCGTTTTTCGTTATCGCGGCCATCATTCTCTGCTTCAAGCACGTCGGTACGACTTGGGTTCAGGGGTTCATTCGGCATTTGGTCATTTTCAAATGTTTGGTGATCACAACCGAATTTTGAATTGGGGTGTGGGCCCCGCCTATGGTTGGGATAACAGCCTTGGTTCCTCTCTTGTCGATGGATCTGATAACGAATTTCAGGCCTCATGGGGAACCGGTATGGCCTCGATTAATAGTTGGTCTTTTTCTTACTGGCAAGGGAATCGAAACAAACTTCTTCTCCCCTCCTTTGGTGAGGGACGCTATTACCGTCGACGCTTGTCCTATTCTGTTCAAATACTAGATGGAGATGACAATCTAATTCAATTGGGTAAGAAACCATTGGAGCCGAAAAAACCAATTCGCATCATGGCCACACCGTGGGGCACGTTTTCAGCAAGTGACCTTAAATTTGATCCAGATCTAAAATTGGAACCCCCTGTTTGGGAAAAACAACCACAAGAAAAAGCCCTCAACAGAGAACGCGTTGATCTTCAGAAAAAAATCAAACAATCACAAGAAAAGATTCCCTTAAACAAGATTGGCGACTTAGTTGATGTAACAGGGGCGTTTAGCTTGGATAAGAAATCCCCCCGAGAGGCGCTGGGTCTTCTGCTTGATTTGGAAAACAAAGATATTGCCTCTCTGGTGAACAACGTAGAGCCCGCAGCCATGGAACAAGAAATCAAGCACAGAATCATATAGTCTTATTACGGAGACGAAGCATCAA
>MSYE01000107.1 GCA_002176905.1 bacterium F11
GGGGAGAACAAATAGTTCCCCTGTCTGCCGCGCTTGGTGGGACTATAGTTTACATACCGAACCTGGGTATCAAAGGTGATCCGAAGATCCGATTTTTCACCTTTTATTCGAAGGGCCTCCCTTCGATATTGAATGCTGAGGGTGGGTTTGAGGTAAGCCCCATAAAGGGGCGGAAATTCACGCCCCAAATTGGCCCCCATGCGACGAAGATCATAAGCGGGGAAAGTGGGCAAGATCAACCGTTGCTTTGTGGTTAACATTCCCCGTTTCTGTTTTACCTCCAAGAAAAAAGGAGGAACAGGATTTAACAATCCTTCTGCCCGAGATGAGGGATACCACCGAATCCGAATTTTCTTTCTGGAGAAGCATCCATCCTGATGGTGTTGAAAAAAGGATTTTGAAAGATCATCAAAATATAGAGATTCAACCAAGTAGCCATCGGCGGAGGAATGATCATCCAGTTTGGCCTTCCAAAGAACCTCAAGTTTGTTGCGAAGTTGGTTGGCCTCTTCTTTGGTGATGAGATATTTAATTTCGAAACGCTGACTCATGCTTATTCCACTCCTCAAAAGTGGGGGAAAGAGAATCCTGCCCATCTTCAAGAAATCGTTCTGCTTCGTGAATCCATCCCTTTGAATCAGCATCATCCGATATCCGCACGATGGGATGCGGGGGGCCGAATCGATTGTTCTTCTCTAGAAGATGTGTAACCCGACGATTCGCCTCAAATTCATTGCCACCAATGAGGACCCGACTTTCATCTTTGCTTTGGATGGCAATAAAATTATCCTTAAAAACATTTTGAACCGCGGCCATCAAACTTCGTTCACCGACCGAGATCCCCTTATCCTGTGCGCCGCTGATCTGATTGCCTGCTATAAGAAAGGAACTCCCCATTAAATCAATGGCATCGTTTCCTATGGATCGAAAGGTACTGTTTTCAACCCGCCCCTTCACATAATCAAAATCAATGGCATCAGATGGAATGGAATGAAAATGATTGTCCTTGAAGAGAACATTATCGACGTTCACAAAATGAACGCAATCATCTCCCAGGTGATTATCAGAGAATTGGCAAGACTCAACGGTGATATTTTTTGTGTGATGAACATTGAGAAGGCCTGTCAATTGCGCTGGCAAAAGGCGATTTAATCCCATATGGGAGAATTGGCAATATCGAAAAACACTTCCTTCTGTTTTTTCTCCGAATACCCAAACACCCGAACCCTTGGTTATCTCGCCCTTTTGAATCAATTGAATGGGATTGCTTTCCGTTCCACGAAATTCGACTTTCCCGTAACAAATGAGAAGGGTATCATCAGAGAATTCAATAACCGTTCCAGGTC
>MSYE01000108.1 GCA_002176905.1 bacterium F11
CAGGTGTGTATGAAAGACAGGTGTGATGACACTACTTTACTTCTTCGTCAAATTTCGATGGTATTCTTTCTCACCGCTTATGTTCAACTTATCTTGGGAGCGCTCCTCCGTCATACCGGATGGGGACTTCTCTTACACATTACCGGTGCTCTTCTTCTGGCCAGCCTATCGGTACTGCTTTATCGTCAAATCAAAAAACAAGTACCGACGTTTCACCTTTTGAGGCACCTTGCTGGGGTCTCTTCCATCCTCATCTTTCTTCAAATTGCATTGGGTTTTACGACGTATGTTATCTTGGGGCATGAGTTTTCTGTGATCCCCATTCCGTTCTATGCCACTTTGATCATCACGTTTCATGTGGTGACCGGAGCGATGGTTCTTGGTCTCTCGGTCGTTTTTGCCTTGCTCTCCACCCGCCTCACTTCAGCCAATTCTTCTTCCCCGGGTTCCACCAAACTTTCTGATTATTTCAAATTAACCAAACCGGGAATTACTTTTACAGCGGGAATTACCGCCGTGGCCGGATTTGTTCTTAGTTCCCAAGGCGATGTGGATTTGGTCCGCCTTCTTCATACGGCCATGGGAACCCTATTGATTGCAGCCGGAGCTGGGACCTTGAATATGGTGATTGAAAAAGACATAGACGCCCGTATGAAGCGAACCCAAAAAAGGCCCCTTCCTTCGGGTCGCTTGAAAGCCGGCGAAGCCCTTTTCTTGGGAACACTGTTATCGGGTTTGGCCATTGTTTATTTGGCTTGGATGGTAAATATTCTCACTGCCGCGGTAGCGGGTTTTACGCTGAGTGTTTACCTATATATATATACACCTTTAAAAAAAGTGACCTCTCTTTGTACGTTTGTCGGGGCTGTGGCCGGAGCCCTTCCGCCTGTTATGGGTTGGACCGCGGCCACAGGACGAATTGGATGGGAAGCTTTGGTTTTGTTTGGGATTCTTTTTTTCTGGCAATTCCCCCATTTCTTTTCGTTGGCCTGGCTTTACAAAGACGATTATCAACAAGCGGGTCTCCATATGTTGCCGCGCATTCAGGATAACGGCACCGCAACGGCGATCGGCATGCTTCTGAGCAGTTTGGCCCTTTTGGGGGTAAGTCTTATGCCTACGTTTATGAATCTCACCGGTTATTTTTATTTAACCTGTGCGGTTCTCTTGGGTGTTTGGTTAACCATTGGAAGTTTCCTTTTTTATAAAGATCGTTCCCATGTGATGGCCCGAAAATTGTTCTTTGCTTCTCTTGCTTATGTTCCTATTCTGGTTGTTGCTATGGTTTTGAAAATTTAAATGTCTGCTATCTCGATCCAAAATATCTATTTTTCCTATCCCCCT
>MSYE01000109.1 GCA_002176905.1 bacterium F11
CCTTATGTCTCCTCTCATTTCTTTTACCTCTGAAGAGGCTTTTCTTGAACTGCGGCGCATCTCTGATGCCAATTTAACAAAGAGTGTTTTTCTTGATGAATTGGCAAACCTTGAAAAAGTGGCCCTCGATAAAACATTGAATGACAAATGGCTTAAGATTCTTGAGATACGAGATCTCATTAATGATGTGTTGGATCAACAACGGAAATCAGGTGTTTTGAAGTCCTCACAAGAAGCGTTTGTCTCCATTGATCTGCAAAAGATCAAACCTGCCCTGAAAGATGTTCTTGAGAAGGAAAAAGAAGACTGGGCTTTCCTTTTTCAGATGTCGGATGTGGCCTTTCAGACGCATTCGAATGGATCCGAGCCCATCACCATTAAGCCGACCACCCATGCCAAATGTGAACGATGTTGGCGACATCGCCCCAGTGTGGGGCGGGATTCCCAGCATCCCACGCTTTGTGATCGGTGTGTTCAGGTTTTGAAGTAATAGGGAATCATGACCCTCTATATATCGATCATCTTTTTGGTATTTGTTTTTGATTTTCTCACCAAAGCAATGATTCGATCCAACTTATCCCTTGGAGCCGAAATTCACCTCCTCCCCATTTTTTCTTTGGTGCATGTCCGTAACACCGGGGTGGCATTTGGTTTTTTCCAAGGGCGAAATACCTTTTTTCTGGTTTTGGGCCTTGTCGTAATTTTGGTCCTAATGGTTTGGGGTTATCGGTGTTTAAAAACGGACAAGAGATTGGCCCTCATTTTGGCCTTGGTCATTGGGGGGGCAGCTGGCAATCTTTTGGATCGGGCTCTCTTCGGCAATGTCACCGACTTCTTGGATTTCTATATCGGTTCTTATCATTGGCCTGCTTTCAATGTGGCGGATTCAGCAATATTTGTGGGGGCCGCTTTTCTGTTCTGGGCGAGCTTTAAAAGGGAGAATTGATCAACCTCATCGCTTGCATTCTTAATCGCTCACGCATTCGCGCTCGCGATTATGTATTCATAACAACGCCCATTTAAACAACACGACCCAATTTAAAAATTGCAAAATAGGACATTCAGGATTTCACCATTCATATGACATATAAATCATTTCCCAATATTTTCAAGGACAATTCATGAGCCCTGTTCTCATCAATCTGGGACCGTTTACTCTGCATACCTATGGTTTCTTTGTGGCCCTGGGCTTTGTGGTGGGTTATTTATTGGCCCGTCGGGCATTTGAGAGACAAGGATTACCAGAGGGGACATTGGATAGAATCGTTTATCTCTTGTTGCTCGGTGGTCTTTTTGGATCCCGACTTTTTTATGTGGGGTTTGTAGGACGTGAGCACTTTT
>MSYE01000110.1 GCA_002176905.1 bacterium F11
GAATTAAGAGAAGGGGTTAGCCAAAGTTTTGATCTGGATGATTATGTTGGGAATTATGAACAACCCGGAAAACTTCCGGATGAGAGTTGGAACAAATCCCGTATCACCACCCGTTATTATGAGGATGTCGAAGGGACATCTGTTTCCATCTATGATGAGAACGGCGTGGCCCTCAATGCCCCTGTGGCATCTGGAGAAAGTCTCTCCTTTGATGGGACAGCGGTGAAGCCGGATCAAACCAAATTTGGTTATACCAAGAGCGAGATTCACCAAACATTTAACAACCGCCTCTTTGTTGATACCGGACAAAGCCGATTGGATGAGGTTGTGTCCCGCTCCTTCTCTTCGGATATAGATGGGTACGGGACCTTTGATATGCCTGTTGGTTGGGAAGATCCCAATATTTCGGGTCACTTCCCTCAAGGCGAAACCGCCGATGGTACCTATTCCCGCAGTTATTCGGTGGTGGACTACAGAGGGAGCTTTAATGAGGCTGGTCGCCACATAGAAGACGCCCTTCCCACCTTCACGGGATGGAGTCACAGCTTTGATGGATTCCGTAACTTCACCAAAACCAATATTTTCCAGACCTACAACAAAGCCATCTGGAACAAGTATGCACGTACGGTTAATGAAAGAAGTGTGTCACAAAGTTTCTCAAGTGACAATTCCATCAGAGCGGTCATTGCAGATGATCCTTTTGAGGTGATGACAAGGGAATACGGTAGCGGAACGTTCGAGAAAGATGCGGCAAGAAGGCTTCCTGGCCCTGTTTTCCTTTCGGATGGCAGCTGGAACAAATCCGAGATGACCACCGATTACAGGCACAGTTTTGATATTGAGACGTCTCATCCCAAGGCGCCCATCATGAGAGGGGACGTGATTGAGGAAGGATTTGCGCCTCGGGCTCATGGTTGGAGTCTTTCTTTTGATGGCAGTGCAAAAAATCCTGACACCATGACCTATGGATACACCAGGTCGGAGATGATCCAACGGTTCCGTGATGATATTTGGGGAAGAAGCGGTCAAAGCAAATTGGACTTTACTATCACCCGCAGCTTTACCTCCAATCAATTTGGACATGGAACCTACCTCCAACCCGTGGGATGGGAAAACCCAGCCAATCCCGGTGAATATCCTCATGGTCAAACTGAGGATGGGGCCTATTCCCGAACCTACACCCGAACCGATTACAGTGGATCTTACGATGCAAATGGAAAAATTGTCCGTCAAGATTTGGAACCAGATGAGCCTATTGATCCCAACAATAAAGTCGGGATTCCAGAGGTAACCAGCGAAAGTTGGTCCTATGATGGGCTCCGTAATCACACCCGCACAGAAATTTCTCAAGATTTTAACCCGTGGATTTGGAACAACTTAGGCAAAACGGTTCTTTATACCTCTGAAGCCAAAAGTTTCTCTTCGGATGATCGTGTGGTGGACACAAAAGACGATGCCGCCTATTTTGGCATGCCAACAAAGGTGTATGGACGGGGTCGTTACGAAAAACCCCAGCCCCAACCCGATGGCAGTTGGAATCGGAGCCGCGTGACCACCTATTACGAACGGAGTTTTGATAATGAAACTTCCAAACCCACGGGTTTTGCTCCATGGGCTGTTGGAGATTCCTTTAGCTTTGATGGACTTGCTGTTAGAGAGGATATGGGTTATTCCAAAGGAGAAATTTATCAGGAATTCAATCAGGCCATTTGGGAAAACATGGGGCAACTTAAGGTGAAGACCGCGCTCAACCGAAGCTTTACATCTAATGAAGATGAAGACGGAACCTTTGATGAGCCCGTTGGGTATAAAGACCGCAATGGAAGATACCCCAATGGACACACCGCTGATAAGTCTTATAGTCGAAGTTGGACTTTGACGGATTATTCCAAGAGTTATGAGGATGATCCGGATTCTCTTAATTTGGGTTCTTTGGTCCGAGATGAAACACCAACTGTCACGGGAGGAAGCTGGAGTTTTGATGGTCTTCGAACCACCACCCGAACTGATTTGGAACAACAATTTGGTATCCCGATTTGGGAGCGGTTTGGGAAGACGGTTATTGAGATAAGCACAGCCAAGAGTTATACCAGCAACAATCAAGGAGGACAAGCTTGGCGTCCCCAATCAGATCTTGGTCGATCCGATATTGTAATTCTGAATAAGAATGGATCGCGGATTTTCTCTCGAAGTGGACAATTCCGAATGGATGTGTTTGGCGAGGGATCATTTGAGGAGGAGAACCCAACCATAACCCAGACCGATGGAAGTTGGAGCCGCAGTGAAATCATCACGCATTATGAGGATGCCTATAACACCGTTACGTCTAAACCCCGCAACGATCGAAACCAAGATCACACCCCGTGGGCAGAAGGGTATAGCTTATCGTTTGATGGATTGGCCGCCAAAGAGGATATGGGATACACCCGAAGTGAGATTGCCCAGGAGTACAACGAGATTATCTGGTCTGAGAGCGGTCAACTGAAATTAAAGACAACGGTGAACAGGAGTTTTACCTCCAATCTTGAGGGAGAAGGGACATTTGAAGAACCGGTTGGTTTCGAAAACGAAGATAACGAGTATCCGAATGGCCAAACAGCCGACGGCAGTTACAGCCGAAGTTGGACCGTTACCGATTACTCTCAAAGTTATGTGGATGATCCCGATTCACAAAAAATTGGTTCTCTTGTTCGGAATGCTCCTCCTGTGGTGATGGGGGGTAGTTGGAGTTACGATGGGCTCCGCTCCACCACCCGTACCGATTTGGAACAAGAGTTCAATGAAGAGATCTGGGAAGACTTTGGGAAAACGGTCATTAAAACCAGTACTGCCAAAAGTTATACCAGTAACATGGAACAAAGTGCCTGGAACGTCTTAGATGAAGAAGAATTCGCGCACCGCAGGGAAGAAGGAATGGTTCTCCGAAAGATGGAGGAAGACGTTGTGGTCTTTGTTGAAATGAGTCCTTTTGTTGTGTGGGGTGGTGGCTCCTTTGATGATGAAGCGTTGATGGTGACCCAAGAAGATGGCAGTTGGAGCCGAAGTGAGATCACAACCCATTATGAGGATGCTTATAACCTTGAGACATCGCAGCCACACGCGGGTCGCCTCCAAGATCACACACCCTGGGCAGAGGGATATAGCCTGTCCTTTGATGGTTTGGCGCCCAGGGATGATATGGGTTTCACCCGAAGTGAGATTGCGCAGGAGTACAACGAGATTATCTGGTCAGAGACCGGACAGCTGAAATTAAAGACAACGGTGAACAGGAGTTTTACCTCCAATATTGAAGGAGAGGGGACATTTGAAATACCTGTTGGATTCCAAGATGAAAATGGGAATACTCCCCATGGAAAAACAGCGGACGGAAGCTACAGCCGCAGCTGGACCATCACCGATTATTCGAGAAGTTATGTGGATGATCCGGACTCATTAGAGATTGGTGCCCTTCAGCGTGATGCACCGCCTGTTGTGATGGGAGGAAGCTGGAGCTATGACGGACTTCGAAGCTATACCCGCACTGACTTGGAGCAAGAGTTCAATGAAGAGATTTGGGATGGATTTGGGAAGACCGTGATCAAGACCAGTACGGCCAAGAGTTACACCAGCAGTGATGAACAAGGCACATGGGAAGTATTGGAAGAAGAGGCTTTTGCCCATAGAAGAGATCAGGGCGGAATGGTTCTGCGGCGCACCATCGATGGGGAAATCGTTTCTATGGTGATGAGTCCTTTTGTGGTGTGGGGAGGAGGTTCTTTTGATGATGAAGCCCTCATGGTCACCCAACCCGATGGAAGTTGGAGCCGAAGTGAGATCACAACCCATTATGAAGATGCCTATGATACCGAGACATCCCAACCTGTAAATGATCGCACCCAAGCACACACCCCTTGGGCCGAAGGATACAGCCTCAGCTTTGATGGCTTGGCGGCCAGGGATGATATGGGTTTCACCCGAAGTGAGATTGCCCAAGAGTACAATGAGATTATCTGGTCAGCGACCGGGCAATTAAAACTGAAGACCACGGTCAATCGAAGTTTCACCTCCAATAATGCTGGGGCAGGAACATTTGAAAAACCTGTTGGATTCCAAGAAGAGAATGGAGATTATCCGAATGGCCAAACAGCCGATGGAAGTTATTCCCGAAGCTGGACTGTTACTGATTACTCCAAGAGCTATTACGATGGGGTGAATGTGTTGATCCCAGAAGATTCGGAAGAGGGAATTGGGGCCATTGTGCGAAATGCCCCACCAATCGTGATGGGAGGCAGCTGGAGTTACGATGGGCTTCGAAGCTACACCCGAACGGACCTTACACAAGAATTCAATGAGGAAATATGGGAAGGATTTGGAAAAACTGTGATCAAGACCAGTACGGCCCAAAGTTACACCAGCAGTGATGAACAAGGTACATGGGAAGTATTGGAAGAAGAATCTTTTGCTCACCGAAGAGATCAAGGTGGAATGATCCTTCGCCGAACAGAGAAAGGCGATCAAGACAATGATGGGCAATTGGGTGAGATCATTTTCCTTGCGATGAGTCCCCTGGTTGTTTGGGGGGGAGGATCCTTTGAGGATGAAGACCTCATGGTCACCCAAGATGATGGAAGTTGGAGTCGCAGTGAAATCATCACGCATTATGAGGATGCCTATGATACCGATACATCCCAACCCGTTAATGATCGCACCCAAGCCCATACACCCTGGGCAGAGGGATACAGCCTCTCCTTTGATGGTTTGGCTGCCAGAGATGACATGGGTTTCACCCGAAGTGAGATTGCCCAAGAGTACAACGAGATTATCTGGTCTGAAACCGGTCAATTGAAACTGAAGACCACTGTTAACAAAAGCTTTACTTCTAATCTTGAGGGAGCGGGGACCTTTGAGAAACCCGTCGGGTTTCAAGATGAGAACAATCGATATCCCAGTGGAGAAACAGCGGATGGAAGTTACAGCCGAAGTTGGACTGTGACAGATTATTCCAGAAGTTATATTGATGATCCTGACTCATTGGAGATTGGGGGACTTGTGCGAGATGCGCCACCGATTGTCATGGGAGGAAGTTGGAGTTTTGATGGCCTTCGAACCTATACCCGAACCGATTTGGAACAGGAATTCAATGAAGAGATTTGGGATGGGTTTGGAAAGACCGTGATCAACACCAGTATTGCCAAGAGTTATACCAGTAACAATGAACAACATACGTGGAATGTTTTAGAGGAAGAAGAATTTGAACACCGCAGAGAGAAAGGAATGGTTCTGCGCCGAACAGTGGAAGATGAAGTGATTTCTGTTGTGATGAGTCCCTTTGCTGTGTGGGGTGGCGGATCCTTTGATGATGAAGATCTGATGGTTACCCAGCCCGACGGCAGTTGGAGCAGAAGTGAGATCACCACCCATTATGAAGATGCCTATGATACGGAGACATCCCAACCTTATAACGATCGCACCCAAGCGCATACCCCTTGGGCCGAAGGATGGAGCCATAGTTTCGATGGTTTGGCTGCCAGAGATGATATGGGTTATACCCGAAGTGAGATTGCTCAAGAATACAACGAAATGATCTGGTCACAATCCGGGCAATTGAAACTAAAGACCACAGTTAACCGAAGTTTCACCTCTAATATTGATGGCGACGGGACATTTGAAGAACCTGCTGGATTCGAAAATATGAACGGAGACTATCCCAATGGAGAAACAGCAGATGGAAGTTATAGCCGAAGCTGGACTGTTACTGATTACTCCAAGAGTTATTACGATGGAGTGAATGTTGAAATCCCGGAGGGTTCTGAGGTGGGAATCGGTGCGCTTGTCAGAGACGCTCCGCCAAAGGTTATGGGAGGAAGTTGGAGTTATGATGGTCTGCGAAGTTATACGCGAACCGACTTGGAACAGGAGTTTAACGAAGAAATTTGGGATGGATTTGGAAAGACCGTTATCAATACCAGCACAGCCCGAAGTTACACCAGTAGTAATGAACAAGGGACATGGGAGGTATTGGAAGAAGAAGCTTTTGCTCACAGAAGAGATAATGGTGGCATGGTTCTTCGCCGAACAGAAAGAGGAGATGAAGACAACGATGGACAATTGGGAGAAATCATTTCCATTGTTATGAGTCCTTTTGTTGTTTGGGGAGGAGGATCCTTTGATGATGAGGATCTGATGGTCACTCAACCCGATGGAAGCTGGAGTCGAAGTGAGATCACCACCCATTATGAAGATGCCTATGATACGGAGACATCCCAACCTTATAACGATCGCACCCAAACGCATACACCCTGGGCCGAAGGATGGAGCCTCAGCTTTGATGGCTTGGCGGCCAGAGATGATATGGGGTATACCCGAAGTGAGATCGCCCAAGAATACAATGAGGTTATCTGGTCAGAGACCGGGCAGTTGAAGTTGAAGACCACCGTAAACAAAAGTTTCACTTCCAATAATGAGGGAGCAGGGACATTTGAAGAACCTGTTGGATTCCAAAATGCAGATGGAGATTATCCCAATGGAGAAACAGCGGATGGAAGTTACAGCCGAAGTTGGACTGTTACTGATTATTCCAAGAGTTATTACGATGGAGTGAATGTCGAGATCCCAGAAGATTCCGAAGAGGGGATCGGCGCTCTTGTTCGAGATGCGCCGCCAACGGTTATGGGAGGAAGTTGGAGTTACGATGGGCTCAGAACCTATACGCGAACCGATTTGGTACAAGAATTCAATGAGGAAATCTGGGAAGATTTTGGGAAAACAGTGATCGAAACCAGTACAGCCAGAAGCTACACCAGTGACAACCAAGCCAATACGTGGGATGTCCCAGAGGAAGAGAAGTTTGAACACCGCCAAGAACAAGGAATGGTTCTGCGCCGGATGGTGGAAGACGAAGTGGTTTCGGTTGTGATGAGTCCTTTTGCTGTGTGGGGAGGAGGATCCTTTGATGATGAGGATCTGATGGTTACCCAACCCGATGGAAGCTGGAGCCGGAGTCAGATCACCACCCATTATGAGAATGCTTATGACACAGAAACATCCCAACCTACCAATGATCGCACCCAAGCGCATACACCCTGGGCCGAAGGATGGAGCCTCAGCTTTGATGGCTTGGCGGCCAGAGATGATATGGGGTATACCCGAAGTGAGATCGCCCAAGAATACAATGAGGTTATCTGGTCAGAGACCGGGCAGTTGAAATTGAAGACCACCGTAAACAGAAGTTTCACTTCCAATAATGAGGGAGCAGGGACATTTGAAGAGCCCGTTGGATTCCAAGATGAGAATGAGAATTATCCCAATGGAGAAACAGCGGATGGAAGTTACAGCCGAAGTTGGACTGTTACTGATTATTCTAAGAGTTACGTTGATAATCCGGAATCATTGGAAATAGGAGCCCTTGTGCGCGATGCTCTCCCAACCGTTATGGGGGGAAGCTGGAGCTATGATGGTCTTCGAACCTACACACGAACCGATTTGGAACAAGAATTCAATGAAGAGATCTGGGAGGAGTTCGGGAAGACCGTGATCAAGACCAGCACAGCCAGAAGTTACACCAGTGATAATGAATCAAAAATCTGGAATGTCTTCCTGGAAGAAGAATTTGAAAATCGAAGGGAGATGGTGATCAGACGACTTGAAAATGGAGAAATCATCCATACCAATATGAGGGAATTTGGAACTTGGGGTGGTGGTTCCTTTGATGAGGAAGCTTTGATGGTGACCCAACCCGATGGGAGTTGGAGCCGGAGCGAAATCATCACTCATTATGAAGATGCCTACGATACCGAAACCTCTCAACCCCTCAACGATCGTACTCAAGAACACACCCCTTGGGCCGAAGGATGGAGCCTCAGCTTTGATGGGTTGGCGGTAAGAGATGAGATGGGATACACCAAGAGTGAAATTGCCCAAGAGTACAATGAGATTATTTGGTCAGAGACCGGACAGCTGAAACTGAAGACCACCATGAACCGAAGCTTCACCTCCAATGTTGATGGAGAGGGAACATTTGAACAACCGGTTGGATTCCAAGATGCGAGAGGAAATTATCCCCATGGAGAGGCAGCGGATCGCAGTTACAGCCGCAGCTGGTCTGTGACCGACTATGCCAACAGTTATGTGGACGATCCCAATGACAAAAACATCGGTGCTCTTCTACAGGATGCCCCACCAACGGTATTGGGAGGAAGCTGGAGCTATGATGGGCTAAGAACCTATACCCGAACGGATCTTGAACAAACCTTTAACGAAGAGATTTGGGAAAAATTTGGGAAAACCGTAATTGAAACCAGTATCGCCAAGAGTTACACCAGCGACAAGGAACAAAGTGAATGGGCGATATTAGAAGAGGAGGCTTTTGTCCATCGCCAACAACAAGGAATGGTTCTTCGTCGCACACAAGGAGGGGACGTGATGACCCTTCCTGTGAGTCCCTTGGTTGTGTGGGGTGGGGGATCCTTTGATGATGAGGACTTGATGGTGTCCCAATCCGATGGAAGCTGGAGCCGCAGCGAACTCACAACACACTACGAGAATGCCTACGATACAGAAACCTCTCAACCCCACCAAGGTGCGAATCCGGATCACACCCCATGGGCCGAAGGATGGAGCCTCAGCTTTGATGGATTGGCTGTTGTTCCGGAGATGGGTTTTAATCGAGGTGAAATCTATCAGGAATACAATCAATATATTTGGGCTGAAACCGGTCAGTTGAAATTAAAAACCACGGTCAACCGCAGTTACACCTCCAATGCGAACGGGGATGGAACCTTTGAGGAGCCAGTTGGGTATCAAAATGCGGATGGAGATTATCCCTTTGGTGAGACTGCTGATGGAAGCACCAGCCGAAGTTGGAGTATCACCGATTATTCCAAGAGCTATTACGATAACCAAAACGTCTTGATTCCAGAGGATATGGAAGTGGGCATTGGTGCCATTGTGAGAGGAGATTCGGATGATCCTACGGATCGAATCGGTGTGCCCATGGTCCTAGGAGGAAGCTGGAGTTTCGATGGATTCCGAACCCATACCCGAACCGAACTAACGCAGGTCTTTAATTCCCAAATATGGAATGACTTCGGAAAAACCGTTATGGAAACAAGCGAAACAAAGAGTTTCTCAAGCAACAAATACGAAGCCACCCGATGGGATGTTAACGATGACTTGGGAAGAAATGCGGACCCAATCTATATCCGTGACAAATTTGGTGATCCGGCCCTCAATATGGGCGAATTCCGAACCTATGGACAAGGAAGTTTTGATAAAGATCCGACATTGAACTTGCCCGGTCCCATTGTTCTTGATGATAAGAGTTGGAACAAGAGTTTCCTAAGAACCCATTATGAGAATGCCTATGACACACGGACATCCCAACCTTATGACATCGTGGCCCAAGATTATACGCCATGGGCCGAAGGGTGGAGTTTGAGTTATGATCCAACCGTTCAATCCCCCAGCATGGGATACACCAAAACCAATCTCTTCCAGGAATTCAACGAACATATTTGGGCGGCCACGGGACAACTCAAGATGAAGACAGCGGTCAATCGCAGTTACACAACCGATGCCACCGGAACCCTTGGAACCTTTGAGGAACCTGTGGGCTATCAAAATGACGAGGGAGATTATCCCTTTGGTCAGACAGCGGATGGAAGTTTTAGCCGCAGTTGGACTATCACCGATTACAGTCAGAGTTATTACGATGGGGTCAATCGCCCTCTGGAACAAGGAGCCGCGTTGGGTGAGATTGTGAGAAAAGCCGATGGATCGGGCATGCCCACAGTGAAGGGGGGAAGTTGGAGTTTTGACGGATTAAGAACGGTAACCCGAACTGATCTCACGCAAGAATTTAACAAAGCGGTCTGGAACAGATTTGGAAGAACGGTTCTTCTCTCCAGCACAGCCGAGAGCTACTCGAGCGATGCGGAATTGGTGTATTGGGATGTGGAAGAGGAGTTCACCAACCGGATTGATCCGATCCTCATACGGGGCGAAAGCGGTGACTTTAATGAAATTCGTATGAATGCCTTTGTCACCTTTGGTAACGGATCATTTGAAACCGATCTTGAGCAAAACAAGCCTGGTCCCATTGCGCAAGGCGACCGCAGTTGGAACAAGAGTCGTGTGGTGACCCATTATGATCGGGCCTATAACGAAGACAAAGCCCGTCCGTGGAGAGAAGGAGATCTTAATTACCAAACGGCCGAATACCACACGCCGTGGGCTGAAGGTTGGAGTTTGGCATTTGATGGATTGGCCGTTATAGAGGAAATGGGATACAACCAAAGTGATATCTATCAAGTCTACAATCCCATAATTTGGCAGGCGACCGGTCAGCTTCGAATGAAGACATCTGTTTCTTTAAGTTTTAGCTCGGATGAAAATCGGGCTGGCGAATTTAATGATCCTCATACCTTGCCAGACGGTAGCCGGTCGCAAAGTTGGACCGTGACTGATTATGCCGACAGCTATTATGAAGAGATTGTTGGATCCTATGGTATTGGAGAGATTGTTCGAAACCCAACGGGGATTCCCGTTGTCAAAGGAGGAAGCTGGTCAGATGATGGCTTCCGGACTGTAACCCGAACTGATTTGGAACAAGAATTCAATTCGCAAATCTGGAATAAGTTTGGACGCACGGTTATCAATAAATCCAAAGCTCAAAGTTATTCCAGCAACCGAGAAGCCTCGGTTTGGAAGGCCATTGAAAAAATCGGACGTCCGGTCATTGTTTATGATCAAGCGGGCGTTGAAATGGACTTGAGTTTCTTGGATATTTTTGGTGAGGGAAGCTTTATTAAGGATCCGGCCGATAGTAGAAACAAACCCGGTCCCATCGCGCTCTCAGATCTGAGTTGGTCAAAGAGCGAACTCATCACCCATTATGAGAACGCCTATAATGCTCTTACTTCTCATCCGTGGCAATCGGATGAAGACGGATATGATGATGTTGAGGTTCGTGCACCGTATGCGCAAGGCTGGAGTTTAAGTTTTGATGGGACTGCCCTCCCAGGTACGCAGTTTGGATATAACAAAGCCGATCTTCATCAAACTTTCAATCCGCATCTGTGGCAACAAGGCTATACCAAACTTTTTACTGTTACCAACCGCAGCTACACATCGGATGAATTCGGGAACGGGTCTTATGATAAGCCTTTTGAGGAAACCGCAGACGGTGCTTGGAGCCGCAACTTCTCTGTTACCGATTATTCCAAGAGCTATTACGATGGTGTCAACGTGGCACCAGGTCGGGATCAGCTTTTGGGTGAATTGGTCAGAACCCAGGATGCCCTTCCCAAAGCAAGGAGTGTGAGTCATTCTTTTGATGGGTTTTTGACCTATTCGCGGGCCATTGTGGATCAAATCAACAATTATGACGTGTGGTGGCAGAGCGGACGTACCGTTCTCTCTCGTACCGAAGCCACCAGTTTCTCCAGCAACGAGGAACAAGGTAATGCCGTCGAAGGTTTGGATCTTGATCCCTGGACAGGAAGGGCTCCTGTTCTCTATGGGCAAGGAAGTTACGATGATCCTGAAAAGTTGCCTTGGAAAGGGTGGTTTAAATCAAAAACAACAACCGACTATTCCCTTTCCTTCTCTGCCCCATACGGTCGACCCAAAGAGACAGCCCCCATTTCTTTTGGAGAAAGCCATTCTTTTGATGGAACCTCGGTCGCCGGTACCAACATGGGCTATACCAAAACCGAAAACCTGCAACGCTACAACAACACGGTCTGGCAAAATACCGGATTAACCAAACTGTTGGAAACTATATCGAGAAGTTTTACCTCTGATGAAGAGGGACAAGGAACCTATTTACAACCCGTTGGTTGGCAAGCGGAAAATGGAACCTATCCCTATGGTCACACCGCAGACTATAGCTATTCCCGAAGTGTCGTGAAAAACAATTACCGTGGTAGTTTTGATGAAACAACAGGGGCCATCATCCGCGGCCCCAATATTCTGAAAGATCCTGATGGGGAACCCTTGGCCGGGGTGCCGGTGACAACAGGAGACAGTTGGAGTTTTGATGGATTCCGGAATTTCACCCGATCCCGATTCCAACAGGTCAACAACGGCCAGGTTTGGCACAATCTTGGAAAAGTGGTGTTGTTGGAATCCATTGCGGAGAGCCACTCCAGCAACGATCAGGTTGAGAAGAGCAATGATAAGGGTGAAAGAATCGAAGTGGAAAAAGAACAAGGTCTCTTTAAAGGTTGGAGTACGCCCATCTATGGTCAGGGAACCTTTGAAGGAACACCCGATCCCGATACGCTCCAAGGCCCCATTCCCTCGAGTGATGGAAGTTGGAGCAAATCCCGAAGCGTTACTGACTACACCGATGCCTATGATTCCATTACCTCGAAACCCACCGGTGTGGCGCCATCGGCTTATGGATGGACTTTAAGTTTTGATGGATCCAATCTCTCCGGTGGGGTGTCCACTGATTTTGGCTATACCAAGACCGAATCCGCGACGCTATTCAACACGGGCATTTGGAGAAACACCGGCCAAACCCGAGCTGAACTTGTTTTATCCCGCAGTTTCACCGCAGATGAGGACGGAGAAGGAAGTTTTGTGAGCCCCATGGGAATTGATGATCCTTCGCGTGATTACAGCCGTTCTTATACCCGAACCGATTTCTCGCGAAGTTATAATGAGCTCACAGGAGCCATTATTCCGGGTGAGGTTCCCACTGTTTCAGGATACAGTCATTCCTATGATGGCTTTAGCCATTACACCAAGACCCTCATTGAACAGGCTTATCGTCCTGATCTGTGGCGCGGAATGGGCAAAACCGTTCTCCTGACAACGGTGTCTTCCAGTTTCTCAAGTGATAACGTGAAAGGAAGAGACAGAGGCGAAAACGGAGAACAGCCGGGTTTTGAAGAAGACTCAGGAGTTTGGTTTGATCCTCAGTATAGCCGTGCTTCCACTCCCATTTTTGGTACAGGTGACTTTGATAATCCTGTTCCCAACCGGGATGGATCTTGGAGTCGAACACAGCTCACAACAGACTATTCCTTGTCTTATGACCCAGTGACCTCACATCCCACTGAGATCGCCCCCCTGGCCACAGGAACCGGACTTTCCTTTGATGGTTCGGCTGTCAATCCCGATGAGATGACTTATGGATTTGTGGCATCCAAAATTTATCAAGAATTTAATTCTGTGATCTGGAAAAACTTAGGGCTCTCCAAATTAAAAGCCACGGTCAACTTAAGCTTTACCTCCAACCGGGATGGTCAAGGAACCTATGAAGAACCAGTTGGATATCGCAATGCGGATGGCGATTATCCGTATGGCCAGACCGATGATCTGGCCTATCAACGGTCCTGGAATTTCACCAATTATGATGGCAGTTTTGATGAAGAGACAGGAAAATTGGTGGGAACCCAACTCCCCACCGTTATAGCGGGATCGTTAAGCTTTGATGGATTGATTACCTTTAACCGCGCCGATGTGGAACAAACCTATAACCAAGCCATTTGGGATCGGTTTGGTCGATTGGTCCTGGAAAATTCGGTTGTGAGCAGCTGGACCAGTGACGAATCGCAGCAAACGCTTCAACTCCCCTATGCTTTAGATGAACGATCTGGTTTTGAAGATGTCTTAACTATTTACGGTGGAGGAGAGTATGATGAGCCGGTGCCCATGATCAATGACAGCTGGTCACGAAATCGGATGACCACCCATTATGAGAATGCCTACAATCCCCTCACTGGCCGACCTTGGAAAGAAGGCGAGGATGGATTTGAGAATCTTGAATTCCATACACCCACTGCAGAAGGGACGGGTTTGTCCTTTGATGGATTGGTGTTGGATCCCGAATCCACCGAATTCGGATTTACCAAATCCGATACCTATCAAGAATTTGATCCCATTATTTTCCGTAACACCGCCAATACCCGTATAAAGAAAACCATCAACAGAAGTTATACATCCGATCATCTCGGATCTGAGGATTATACGTTTGAAAATCCATTTAAAGGCACAGCAGATGGAAGTTATTCCCGGTCCTATTCGGTTACCAATTTTGAAGGACGCTACGACGAGTTTGGTGGTCTTGTTCGCGGAAGCGGAGACATCACCGATCAAAGTGCCACCCCAAGTTTTACAGGTTGGAATTGGAGTTATGATGGGATTCGCAACTACAACAAGAGCATAATTGATCAATCCTACAATGGCCGCCTGTGGTACCGTTATGGTAAGAGTATTCTCTTGGAAACCCATACGCGTGGATTTTCAAGTACCTCAGATCAAGATCCCATTAAAAATATTGATGATTTCTGGCATACACCCGAATACGGATTGGGATCCCCTGATTCTCCCCAACCCACATCCGATGGAAGTTGGTCGACGTCAGATCTCATTACTTCTTATGTGGATAGTTTTGATTCTGACTCGTCCCGCATCTTAGAGAAAGCCCCAGTGGCGCGCGGAACCTCGATGTCCTATGACGGATTCCAATTAACGGATGAGGACACGGGATTTGGTTACACCAAAGCAGAGATTGCCCAGCGAAACGGTGACCGTGTTTGGTTTAACACCGGTCAAGTTCGGTTGCACACATCCTATTCCCGTAGTTTCTCATCCAACAAGAAACGGGAAGGAACCTTTATTGATCCGATTGTTCTTCCTGATCGATCTGTCTCTCGCTCCTACGGTAAAACCCAGTATATGGAATACGTTGATCCCATCACCGGAGAGATGAAAAACAGTTACGATCCTTTAACCGGAAAATTCAATCGAGATACACCTCCCTCATTTGAAGGATGGAGCTACTCTTTTGATGGGTTTAAAACCTACAACAAAGCCGACATTTTCCAAACATATCAGCTGGGAGCCTGGAATTTGGTTGGTAAAACCCTTCTTGAAAATGTTCTGAGCCGGTCTTTCTCCAGCGATGAAACCAAGCTCGATGAAGTGGAAGATGATGCGGAGTGGTTTGGACACATGGGTGCGACTCCTCTCTATGGTGGCGGAGATTTTGATAACCCGGAAGTTATTTTTGACATGAGCCGAACACGATCACATCTTGAAACGGACTACAGCCAGTCTTTCCTTATGGAGTTGGGTGTGATTGGTCATTTTTCTGAGACGGCTCCCATCACAGAAGGTTGGACCTGGCAGGATTCGGGCGTGGGCGAAGGCATGGAGATGGGATTTGGCAAATCACTGGTGAAACAAAAGAACCGGGATGATATTTGGGAACGTCACGGAGTGACCCGTTTGGAAGAAACCGTTAGCTATTCTTTCTCTTCTTCATCCGATTTTGATGGACCCATCAGTGGAACCCCAGGTCATCATGACACTGTTTATGGAGCCGGTGGCTTTTTTGGCGAGGCCGGATCACCGGATGGTCCTGTGATTCAAGAAGACGGAACGTATTATCGAGGTTTTAGTCGTAGCGATTATCTAAATAGCTACATTTTGGAAACAGCCAAGGTCAATCCCGTGGCGCCTCCTGTCACCGATTCATGGACTTTGGCCAGTGATGGTTTTGGCCGATTCACAAAATCGATCTCGCATCAGGAAGTCAATTCCAGTATCTGGGCCAATATTGGACGGGCCATTCCAGGGATGGCCGAGACAACCAATTTCTCATCAGACGAAACCATAATCAATCCCGATCCCAACAATCCCAATTGGGGTGGAGGAACCTATCTTACCCCCATTGTTCAAACCAATCACACCTATACCCGTGGATACACCAGGGTGGATTTCCTTGATTCCTTTAGCCGCTATGGACATCCCACCAACATCGCGCCCACCCAGGTTGTGATGGGGGATCAGGGTGAGATGTGGAAAAAGAGGACCTTCGAATCGGTGGAAGACCGTGATGAGTTGGTTCAAGAAATATTGGATCAATTGGAAGGATTTTCATTGGCTGAGGAAATGGAAGTTGAAAACGAAGATCGTCAGCGCTTGTTAAGAGAAGACGATGAATACGAACATGAGGTTCAAAATATGGATGACCTGACCACCTCCTTAACCGAGTCTCTTTTGGAGTGGGTGGAAGACCATCCCTTTGAAGAAATCACCTATGATGACTTTTCTGACTTCATGGTTCAAGAATGGTTCCCGGGCCTGACTTCTGCTATGTACAAAGATGATGATTTGGATCTCACCGAACTCAAAGCCAACCTTCAACAAAGACGGGATATTGATTACTTCATCTTAAGCCTCATGGGCTTAAGTGAGGCTTCTCTTTCTGATTTAACCGATGAGATTGCGAAGGATACATTTAATTCTCTTCTTGATATGGAAAACCTCTATACACGAATTGATCTGGAGGATGTGGAACTGTCTTTGGTGACTCAGCAGTTGTTGAGACGGACACGCGTGGCTGCCTCAAGAGGGGAAACGTTGGATCCTGTTGAAGTGAGACGGCTCAATCGTTCCTTGTTGCACGCCCTCTATGAAGACGCTACTCCTGAGGTCTTTGGGTTTCCGTCCTTAGACGAATGGCAAAATCCCGCCAACTACAATGTGCAGATGAATATCTTGAGTCGTCTTTATCGGGATCAGGAATCGGGTCCGTCTGATATGTTCAAAGAATGGATTCGAACCAACGTGGCTACCTCCGAAAATGCTGATCTGAATACGGAAGTCACATCGATTGCCAACTCCGAATTGAGTTATGTTGAGATGGTCTCGGGACTTGCCAGCATGATGGCCAAGTATTCGGATGAGGAACAATCGTTGGTTGAGATGGTCAGTGATCAACTTTACGCTTTTGATCAACCTGATACGCTGAATGTTGGGTTTTCCTGGCGAACCATGAGCCACTCTGAGATCGATCAACAACTCTCAAATACGGTTTGGCGCAATTTGGGCCAACAGCGGATCTCGCGCCGAACAACCACCACCACCGGTCATTCAATGGATCGGACCAATACCACCTCAGAGGTTACGGTGCACTATACCTTGGATGATCAAACAGGATTTGTTTTGAATGCCGAAGGGGAAGGAACCAATACTTCTCTAGATCCCTATGGAAATGAACAAAAACAATTCTTTGATCAGGAATACGGTGAGATCATCTTGCGCGACCCTCGGTTAACCCGACAAACCGTTACCAATGTCGAATTCAATAACCACGATGAATCCTTCTCCACTCTGTTGGGTGAAAACTTTACGGAGTTTGATTACAACGATTACGGCCATCTAACCTATCAATACGCTGAAAGCCATATGCAAAACAACGACGGCCATGGTAACGGGTCTGAATCCTTAACAAAGAGTTATTACGCTATATCCGAAAACCTTGCCCGGTTGGACTTGACCGAGTCCGAATCTCAATCGTTCCGAAACGATGGAAACCATTCCACTTCCACGCCTTTTGTTACCGATTATGAATATGACGACGATAATATCTTGGTGGGCGCTACCTCGTATAGCAACGAAACCACAACAACGGACATCTATAACAATGTGGATACCACCCAAACAACGGTTCTTTTCCGCGCTTTTGCGGGTCAGATTCGTTCCTTTATGACCTTGAGCAGCAGTGAGCGTGACAATGTCGATCTCTCGAGCGGAGAATCAACCACCCTCTCCATGAATTTGTACAGTGCGACCGGTGGTCTTCCTGATGGTTTAACCTCCCTGTCCCGGGGTTCCTACCATGACAATGATGGTTTTGAAAATGAAAGTTATGGTGGTCGGAGCCTACAGTTTTCTTCGTTAATTGAAATTAAAGAACGCCCAGAAGGGGATGAGGCTTTTGTGGAATCCTTACCCGATGAAACATCTGGTTTTAATCCTCTGGATCCTGTTGTAGCGGGGCCCGTGTTGGGAAGTTTTGGGAACCGGGGAAGCAATCAGGAGCAAGATGGGCAACCAGAAGAAGGGGATCAATCTGAAGATGCAGAGCAGGTGGATGATTCTCCTCTTGTGAATTTGAGCAGGGAAGGAATGGGTAATTTTTCCGAGTCCCGTAACATTGCCGGTTTCTCCAGAGGAACCGCCAGTCGCCGTGTTGGGAAATCACAAAACTACGATGGTTCCTCCGGATATGTTGACAGCACAACATTGCCAGATTTTGATGAAAACGCCATTTTGGTGGGTGGAACCAGTCGGCGGGAGGGTGGTTCCAATGATGGCTATAAAAATCTCGAAATCAATCGTGGCCAAGAAGCCTATGTGGCTTTGGCGGGACTTCTTCGGTTGCGACAGTCAAAGAGTCAAAGTTTGTCTTATCCCCGCAACAAATCATTATCCTTTAGCCGTAACACCATTGATTACGAGGATCGTGTGATTAAAGATTCGGATCAAGGAGGACTCGATGGCACCTTGGTGGAAGTGAAAAAAGCCGATGGCCATGGAGACCGGATGAGCAACGATGGTCATGGAAATATTGTCCGAGACGGTGACGGATGGTTTACGCAAGTTTTCGACATTATTTTGGGTCGGGCCATGCTCATGAGCACCCATTCGGTGATGAAAACAATCTTGATGACAGGTGGAGTTTCCACAATGATCTCCGATATGGTCATTGAGAGAAACGATTTGGGACACACCCTTTCTCAAATAACGACTGGGGAAGGATTCAGTCATGATGGCCATGGGAACACAACCAGAGATGAATTTACACAGGTGGCGGCCATCGATCACAACCTCACCAAATCCGGAACCGATGATCGGACAAGTTGGTCCAATCAAGTTGATGGCGGATTCTCTAAAACCGAAAGCAAAATGGAAGTGACCTACGTAGGCAATTTCCGCGTCGGGGGAGCAACGGGTGAGTCCTACACGGAAGCAGGGGATCCCTATGGAAACCTCACCAAAACTTATGTGGGCCGAGATGGCAAAGGGTACATGAAATATGGACTCTATGCGGGTTCTCCCATTGTCGACGAAAGACAATCGGTCACCGAATCCCGGGAGATTGATCAATCCTGGATGGATTCAACAGCAACCGAAGTAATTGAAATCAGTGATGATGGGGTGACATTGAGATCCCATACCGAATTTGAATCAGACGGAGGAGATCGTGTCGGGACCAATGAAGGATCGGGCGAAAGCGATTCCTTTAATTATTTTGGACGGCTTCAGAAGTATCGGGAACAACGAGATTCATCTGCTGATAATGTCCGAGGAATGCAACGAGAAGAAGCCACCACCGAACGGGTTTACACATCCTATATGGGACGATGGCTTGATCCTCACTTTGATTATCAAATCCCAAGCCCGAACGATGGTCATGATCGAGAAGAGAAGTTGGATTTAGAGGATCTCCCCAATGGAATTGAGTGGGTCAATGATTCTGGGGATGGGATTTTAAATGCCAGTGACATTGGATTGTTTGTGGATGATCCATTTAACCATCAGGGACTCATGCCCGGTGTTGATTTTGCTGCAGCTGTTACAATTAAAACCCACGCGGTTTACGATTCTTGGGATTGGTTTAAGGCCATTTTTAGGAAGGAGTTTGGGATAAGAAAAGGCGAGCCCGTTCGAAACCTTATAAGGCCAATGACCGAGGATAGCTATGAGTTGACTTCTTACAACCTAACCGGTTGGTACTATAACGATACCTCAGGTGGTACCAAAATAACCCGACATCGATGGAATCCCAATAATGCCAAATACAGCGGAGGATTCACGGAAACACTGATTAACTCCAGTAAATTTGGAAAATCAGGCGATGCCGAATCTGGTATTCTAACCTCCCATCATACCGGAACGGTCTATACCTTGACGAAATACCGAAACATTGTGGGCAAACCCAAACCTTACTATGAACAAACCATTCGCAATGATGATGTAACGACATGGGGAGTAAAAGTGGTGGACTCCTTTTCCTATTCTGAAAATCGAACAGGGTACAATTGGCGGGGTCAAGCTTTCGTGGGATTGACTATCACTGATACAGATTCGTGGAATGATGGGTCTCACGCTGTTACCCGAACCGTCACGAACTTATGGGATGGCGTGGGAGGATTCCTGGATGCCTGGTACAACAACACAACAGGGTGGACCGATGTGCGGTTTAATCAGTCTCACGATATTATTATCACAGATTGGGTCCAGCGCATTTGGACGGTATACGGACTGATTTGGGCGACCGGAGCCTCTGATAGCGTTTCCTTTGCCAATGTCTATGACAATCCCACCGGTGCGGAAGATGGTTGGACCCCGTCGATCAAACGAGGAACAAGCCACACCGAGAATATTTATGTCATTAATCCCCTCACTGACGAACAGGTTGGTATGTCTGTTACCACCAGTGACGGTGGGGAATCGGTTACCACCACCCGATTTTTCCGAAATCGTTTAAATGGGAAAGCTTATTACTCCGATAGCCTCACCGAAATCATCAACGGTTGGTGGGAGACCCGAATCTACACCCGATCGGTTCAACAGCGCTATCCCGGTAATTGGGTACCAAAAACCGTTCATACCGAAGAACGGAAACCCTTGAACATTATGGGAATGTCAAAACCCGTTGGTATCTATGTAAGGACAATAAGAGATTACCGATGGATCCAGGGTATTTTGACCTACATTGATTGGAGTCTGGATCATAACGATGAATACGCCCTCTTGGTATTCGGACCTCCCACCTATCAAAATCTGGGTGAGCTTACCAGCGATGTGCGCGGCGAACTGGCTCGCCAATTCCGTGCCAATCCGTATGCCGGCGCCTTTGACGGATTGGACGAATTTGCTGTCCATGTAGATTACCAGGAAGATTGGGATGTTTTTTACGACAGAGAAGGAGAACGGACCCAATTGTGGTTCCGTTTTGGCTTTTTGGATTACGATGGAACAGATGAATTCCGGGCTGATTATGTTCGTCTGCATTATCAAGATGAATTTACTATCGGTGACACCTTGGCCCCTCGCTACATCCGCACCAAACTACAGAAAGAACATCAAACGGTTCTTATGGATACATTCGTAGATAATCCCCGTCATGATTTGGGTGATGTTGAGGTCGGAGGAATTTATACCTATGTCCATGCCCAGGATTACGACAACCGTCTCTTGTTTGGTGGAGATCGAAAAGGACCAGGGGACCGGGTAATAGAAGAATATTACGAATCGGTTGTACTGATCGATCATGATGATGCTGGGGATGGTTATCTCTACCTTGTTTCTATCTATTCACCCCCTCGGGATTGGGTCAATCAAGGCGATGGTTCCAGACGTCGTTCGGATTCGGGTGGTTGGGTCAAAATGGATAAACAATTTTCTTTGAGAAATTGGAGTTTGCACGCCAATAATGTGAATTTCCCTCCTCAATTTAAAAAGAAGAATGTCAGACGCACCATGACCGATATGTTTGGGGAGTTGTTCTTACTCGAAGAGTTTGGTAAGGCCCTTGATCAGGGTGCATTCCCCGCTTTCTGGTATTTGGCCGAAGAAGCGGCCAACCGATACGGGAAACCGTCGAAGGATGCCAATGACAATGCCTGGAATCCTTCGGATGATGGAACAGCTGGCAATCCTCAAGACAGCGGTGAAGAAGAATTGCTCTTGGCCAGAGATTTGGCCGATGATCCCATGGAAGACCGTCAACTCCGAAACCGAGCAAGAAGAAGGAATCGCGCCAGGAACAGAAGAAGACCGGCCCCTCCTGTTGCGGTGGCGCCTCCTTTGGGTGGAGGTGGATTCTTTAGTGTGGAAGATAGAATCGATATGAGAGAGGACCGAGCTGAGCTCATTGAAGTGGTCGAGGAGGAAGAAGAAGAGCCAAGGGAAACCCGTGCCACCAATTTTGTGGAAGCTTTTGCAGGAGAGCGGGCCAAAGATGCGCTGCTTGTTAATCCGGAAGTTCAAACCCATGAAGAGTTGGGTGCCCTAGATTTCTTGGAGAACAACACAAGGGGAGACCTTTCGATGTTTGAGGAAGAAGACAAGAACCGGGCTAAGAAAGTGAAATTGGTTGTTGATCCCATGGGGAACCAGCGGTTTCTTGTGACGTATCAAGACGGAACAGAGAAAATGTTTGCCTTAATAGAAAAAGAAGTTGCGGGCGAAGGAGGGACAAAACTCATTATTACCGTGGCAGATGTCTCTTCTGAGTTGGTTGATTTTAAACAAAGTGTAAGGAAGGAGGTTGGTAAGAACCTTATTGAAACTGATTTCGTTTTCATAAAACGCAATTACAATGGTCAGCTTAGGATCGATAATTCAGATGCCTTTGAAGACAGACCAGGGAGACTTGTGATCTTTACCATTGCCCGTGATGATGGAACACTCTTTAAAACTACAATCGTCGAAGATCCTTCCCAGGAAGGAAGGTTGAAATATCATGTTTTTAATTCGTTTACGCCTGATCAAGTGGCAGAAGAACAGGAAAAACTTGACGCCAGAGAAGAGAACGAACCCGAAGAAGACAACACACCAGAAACAAGGAAAAAACAACGCCGTCCTTTCAGCGGATTGAGCCGAAGTGAACTTGGAGTGAAAAAAGCCGTGTCACGTGCCAAAGAATTAAGAGAAAAACGAGCTGAAGGGGTTCTTCAGGAAGAACTGGTGGAAGCGCCAGAAGAGACGAGACTCGCCTTGGATGGTGTTAGGGTGGATCCCGATATCCCCATTGCGGGTGGTCCCATCGGCGGAGGAGATATATCCCTGGGTCGCTTGGAGAGCGGACACCTTGTGTTTCTTGATAACAACAACAGTGTCATCCGAAACCGCATCATCGGGTTCCAAAACGACGAAGGGGAATTGGTGCCTGTGGAATTGAACAGAGATGGTCGCATCAAAGAGGAAGGTATCTTAGGAGAGGCACGGTATGCCCCTTTGTTTGAGGCGATCCGAACCGAGATGGCCAACCGCGGTGAGGGAGACGCCCCGTTGCCGATCGGGGAAATTCGAAGGCGGTCCAACGGAAAACCGGTTTTGGCCCGTGGCGTGAGCCCGGAGAAACGAAGACTTCCTTTCGGATACAACAGCCAACAACTTGGCGAGGAGGAAGCCACCGAAGACGATTCCGCTGCGAGCTCGGGAATTATCGGTGTCACAGAGGAAGGGGTTCTGGTTGACCTTCAATTTTTTGCTGATGAGAATTCGCAAGAAGTCATTTTCGGGGATCGAAATTCCGGACTTCGCTTCTCTGGGGATGTGAGATTTGTTTCAACAGGGCAAGGCGCAGAAGAGATGAAGATCAGAATCATGGACGGTGAGATTCATGATTCGGTGTCGGCTAAAGACAAGAAGAAACTCGCACAGCTTTTAGCCGTTCACCTGCAATCGCAAGATCCCACTCTTTATCTGGCGACGGTGAAAGGGATCCTTGGAGAAAGAGGAGAACTTTATATTGTGAAACCCACCGTTCGCACCGAAGAAGGAGGAATCCAATTAAACACATTTGATGGACAAGAAGCACCGATTACCTTGCCGGGACGATTCGAAGAGGCGACCTTGATCACCCCGAGTGGAGACCTCCAACTGCAGGCGACCCGTGCCGGAACGTCTTATCTTCTTGAAACCCGAAGAGGTCCGGCTTCGGAGTCGTTCTTGAAAGGGCTCTTTAGACAAGTTCTTGAAAGAAGGGATGTCAACGAAAGGGATATTGTGGGTTTTGTTATTGATAGCGAGGGATATATCGCAGAAACCGAACTCAACTATTCAGAAAACCAAGGATCAGGACGAGGGTTATCCGCCAACGTCAGTGCGACGGGTTTGTCAGAGGGACGAGCATTGGCGTTGACCAATCAGGGTGTCTTATCAGGAAGGGTGAGAAATGATAGGCGGAATTTTAGGAAAATATTTGAAACGAGAAAAACCAGAGGAGTTCCTGTCATTCAAGGCCAGCAACCTGCTTCTGGAGCAGAAGGAGCAGGACAACCGGGAGCTGTCTCGGGGGCACCAGCGCAAGAAGAGGGGGGAGACTTTGCAGCGCGGGCACTTGATTTGGCCAACGTTCCTCCTCTTGCCGCGTTGATGATGACTGCGATGAGGATGGGTGCCAATGTGGATCCACGCGTATTTGGTCTTAGAAGAAATCATTTTGATATTGCGGATGTGGGTGATCAGACATTGGATGCGCAGATGGCATGGGCAGCTTATCTTTTGGATGTGGGTGGCCAGCGGATTCCTGTCATTGGAGAACCCCCTGAGAGACGGACGGATCGCCAGGGAAATCCCATCCCGTACAAATCAAGAGGATTTCAACCACGGCCCCAAGTTGATTTGGAAACCAGCTTTACCGATTTGGTCAATCTTGATGGAGCAAATAATCTCCTAACTCTAAAAAATCGCATATCAAATGCTTTGGACCGAGGAGCAGAAATTCTTGGTAAACCCGTTCGCATGCGCAATGTATCACAAAAAATCCAGGATTTTTATGAGGCTTCCTTATCATTGCCTCAGCCTCTCTTAGAAAACGGCCGATTAACCATTCTCATTGATCCCAAAACAGGGAACGCCTCTTTGGTCTTAAAAGGTATTGTAAGTCGAGATGGAAAAGAACAGGGATACTCTTGGAAGCCTGGTGACACAGACGCTTCCTTTACCCCGATTAAAAACACTCTCCATCGTCGGGGATTTGCTCCCCTTCCCCAAAATACCGGCCCAGTGGGAGGTGGTAATAACCTTAACTTAATGCAATTCCTTGGTGAGAACCGTAATCCAGTTGAGGGGCCCGGTGTGGTTGAACCCAGAAGGTCTTATGCCATTCAAAATCAGTCGGTTTTTGAACCAGAAGAGATAAGAGCGGCCATGCGTGCCACCTTTTCAGGAGACAACATTGATGGTCTTGGGAAAATGGCATTATCGTCTGAAATTGAGACAGCCGGTGTGGTGTTGGTTGAGAAAAAAGGTTTAAATTGGATTCCTTCAAAAATCAAAACCTTCAACACAATTGAGCTTCCCACACAGAAGATTTCATATCCTAAGAAACAACAAATTGAATTTGTTTCAGAACTCAATTCAATATGGAATAAATCGAAGGACGGTCTTATTCGTGAAGAATCAATTCAAATGTTGATGGATCACTATCCTGCGGTTACGGGAAATCTTTCCGTTGAAGACATCATCAAAGCAGAGGCCTTTGCAACGGCCATGGGTGTCATGGTTCTTGATCGATCATATTTGAAGTTGAATCAATCCTTTGTTCCTTTCCATACCCATTTGGGTCATCCCAAATCTTTCCATGGCTTGGCCCGTTTGGCTCCAACCCCCAGTGATATCCGCCATCATCGGATGTTGATGGATCGATTTGCGAAAACCCACGGAACAAGCTTAGCCCTTCCCGGACTCATCCTCCATTCCTCGGGTGAAACCACCCTTTATTGGGTTGGTCCGAGCGATGTGGCACCGGTCTCTCTGAAATTTATCTCACCTCAAGAAAAACGAGCTGCGCTTACCTATATGGAAGATCTCGAGCTGGCCATGACGACCGGGCAGCTGTTCTTCCGTGTTTTGGATGAACCGGTTGTGACCAGAACCATTCTCACCTCTACGCGACTTAATCAGAATCCTTATAGTGTTTGTTTGTGGGATAGTCGGAAGAGACGGGTATAAATCTGAAATATTCCTTATCTCTCACGCATTCGCTGACGCGCTCGCATTCGATCATTAATTAATCGATCGCGAGCGCGTCAGCGAATGCGTGAGAGATTATTAAGACTGGGCCCCAAAAGGGTGTTTCGTGGCACTTGAGTCGCGGTGGTATTGACCGAATTCCTTTATCTGAAGGACTTCTTCTCCCCGAAAAACGGTTCCTTCAACGCAAACCCGTTTTCCGATCTCATCAAGACAGCAGGCTCCGCAAACGCCGAAACCACACTTCATGTGGCGTTCCAGACTGATATAAGAAGGAACTCCGGAATCACGGCAGAGCTCCGCGACCTTTTTCTCCATAAGCTCTGGACCACAGACATAGACGGAATCGACTTTCTGATTCTTGAGTATGTGGGCCAGTACATCGGTGGTATAACCGCGTTGGCCGAAAGAGCCGTCATCTGTTGTGAAAAGGGTGTTCAGCCCAAGTGCGTCGACCCGTTTCCGATACAAGATTTGGGCTTCTGTTTTTGCGCCGATGATCATGGTGACGGTTCGCTTTTGCAAAAGGGCTTCTTCGGCCAGAAGCATCAGTGAGGCCGCTCCGTAACCTCCTCCCACAAGAACAATCGATTTTCCTTCAAGTTGAAAAGCGTTTCCATAAGGACCCAATACACCAAGGAGGTTTCCTTCTTTCAGTTGGCACACCTTCTTGGACCATGGGCCAACGCTTGAGATGGTGACACCGATGTGGTCTTGATCCTGATAGGAAATGCTGACAGGTTTGGCGTCAACACCAGGAAGCCAAATCATCGAAAATTGTCCGGGTTTGGCATCAAGCTTGCAAGGCAGCAAAAAACTTTTAATTCCCTCTGCTTCGTCGATTACCTTTTTTATTCGAACCGTGATGGGCAATTCATGCTTCATGGGCTGCTCCCCGTATCTCATTTAAGGATCGAATACTTTCCTTATCCATAAAAGCTTGCATTTCTTGGCTGACCTTTTGAAAGACCGTTATTCCTCTGTCGTAAACACTTGAGCCGATGCCAACAGCGGTGGCACCGGCCAGGATCATTTCAATTGCATCTTGCCCAGTATATACACCACCTGTTCCAATAATCGGAATTCGCACCGCCTCTGCAATTTCATAAACGCATCGAACCGCAATGGGCCGAAGGGCATGTCCGCTAAGTCCACCGATCTTACCACCCAGAATTGGTTTTCTACTGACAATATCAATCAACATTCCGGGTCCTGCGGTGTTGACCGCGGTAATGGCATCAGCCCCTGCTGCTTCAGCTGCTTTGGCAAGGTCGACAAGTCCCATGACGTTGGGTGATAATTTGACAAAAACAGGAACCTTGGATTGGTCTTTGACAAGACGAGTGACCGCCTCAGTTCTTTTTGGGGTGCTCAGGCCCGCCATTGTTCCGTAGCCCGGGGTATGAGGGCAGGAAAGAACCACCTCAATTGCAGAGAAGTCCAATCCAGCTGCTTTCTCTGCGAGAATTTTGAACTCCTCTTCATCTCGACCGGTAATACTACCAATGACGGGGGATCCCACTGATTTGAGATCAGAAAATTCATCTCCCACATTGTCGATTCCCGGATTGGAGTAACCAACCGAATTTATCATGCCTCCTGGATAGGTCAAAATAATGGGGGCGGCATGTCCTTTTCTCGACTCAATTGAGAGTGATTTGGTCGTGACAAGAGCGGCACCACTTTGTGCTGCAAGAGTGAGAGAAGCGCGACTGATACCGACAATACCGGAAGCGAGAATTGTCGGATTGGGAAGCGTCATTGCGCAGAGTTTGATACTGATATCAGCCATTGTGTCTCCTGGGTTTTCTAAAGGGGTTGGACTCCATTAAAATAAAAAGAAATGGTGCGGTCAAATTGGACATTTATGAATGGAGGGAATAATTGAGGTTGTTGGTATGAAAAACCTTACTTCTTCTTCTCACCCTCAGTCAAATAGCGGTAGCCGACACGTTCAACGGTTTCGATTTTGTGTTCGTATTTTCCCATTTTACGCCGAAGTCGGCCGACATGGACATCAACGGTTCTGGTGTTTCCGTGGAGTTCATGACCCCAAACAGTTTCACACAAAACCTCTCGGGTGAGCACATTATTTTTGGATCGCATTAAGGTTGAGAGAAGTTCAAATTCTTTTGGCGAGAGATCAATGGGTTTGCCTTCCACTTCCACCCGGTGTTGATCGAGAAAAAGTTTTACTGGGCCATCTTCAATGAGGCCGGTGACATCGGATTTGGGGGAAGAGCGTCTTAGGACCGCTTTGATTCGGGCGGTGAGCTCTCCGTGATTGAACGGTTTTACAATGTAATCATCTGCTCCAATTTCCAACCCAGCGATTTTGTAGGAATCAACGGATTGAACCGTCAACATGATGACCGGCAAGTGAGCTGTGGTGGGATTGGTTTTTAATTTCTTTAAGATGCCAAAACCATCTTCATCAGGGAGCTGAAGATCCAAAATCATCAGTTTGGGTTTAAAGGTGGGAACCTTTTTGAAGAACTCGGCCGCATTAACGGCAGAATCCACAATAAAGCCCTCCCGTTCCAATATGGTTTCTACCAACCGCCGAATATCAGCGTCGTCATCAACAATAAGAATTTTTGTCTTGGCTTCCGTTGCCATGGGGTAATGATAGTAAATAATGGGAGGATCGTGGCTAGGGTTAAGAAGTCATAAACAATTTCTCACGCTTTCGCAATCGCGCTCGCGATCGATAAATTAATGATCGAATGCGAGCGCGAGCGCGAAAGCGTGAGAAATTATTTAAAGATTAAACTTCGTCCGAATCTCTTCGGTTAGTTTCGGGAGGGTGAAAGCGAAAGTTGTCCCTTTGCCGGAAGGCCCAGGGCTTTTGACCCAAATTTTTCCGCCGTGGGCTTCAATAATACCTTTGACAATAGTGAGACCCAAACCAGTTCCTTTCTGAGCTTTCTTGGTTGTCTTTTGTTTTTGGTGGGATTGAACCTGTTCAAATTTATTGAAGAGTTTATCGGCATGGCCGGCGGGAATCCCAATCCCGGTGTCATGAATCCCCAGCTCGAGATAATGGGGTGCCTCTTTGGCATCGATGGTAATAGTTCCGTTTTCCGGTGTAAACTTGAGGGCATTGGATGTGAGATTGATCAAAACCTCGGCAATACGGTCTTTGTCCACAAAGGCTTTGGCCACGGTTTTGGGAATTTTGTTTTCAATTTTGATTTTCTTTTCATTGGCTTGGGGTTTAAATAAAACCGACATTTCGTGGGCCAATTCATGGATATCTTGAACCTCGGGTGTGAGCTTGAGCTTATGGGCTTCGATTTTTGACACATCCAATAAATTGTCGATAAACCGGCCCAGTCGAACCGCGTTGTTTTTGATAACGGAGAGGTAGTCTTTCTGTAAATCCGATAAAGATCCCGCGTCTCCTTTAAGGAGGAGGTCCATATATCCTCGAATGGAGGTCATGGGTGAGCGAAGTTCATGGGTCACACTTGAGACAAAATCTCTTTTCATTTCGTCGAGTTCGCCCAACTTTTTCCCCATGAGATTGAATTCGTCGGCCAAATCTTCCAGTTCATCGTTGGTGCGAATATGAATGCGGTGATCCAGTTTTCCTTCTCCAATTTTT
>MSYE01000111.1 GCA_002176905.1 bacterium F11
TTTTGGGTATTTTCAGATTAATGCTTTTAATTCCACGCGAGAAAATCTCAAGAGTCCTGAGATACCCTGGATCGATGATTTTATTCCGTTAATTCCCTTTTTCTCCCTTCCGTATATCGTTTGTCAGTTTCTTTACCTTTTGGTTCCTCTCGTCCTCGACAATGTCCGGCAATGGAAAGCATTTTTGGCGGGGTTTGTGGCCATGGTGATTCCATCGTGGATTGTTTTCCTCGCATGGCCAACAAAGATGATTCGTCCCATGTTAGACCAGGTTGAAGGCTTTACCTTCCTCATTAGAACAATTTATGAAGGAGATTTGCCTAACAACATTTTGCCGTCCTCCCATGCTTATCTCGGCCTTTTTATCTGGCTTGTCATTAGAAAACAAAACAAAGAGCTAGGGCGATTCTTAACCATTTTCACCATTTCTTTTATTTTGAGCACGGTTTTTACAAAGCAACACTATTTTATCGATGTGCCCGCCGGCTTGTTGCTTGGAATTGTTGGCTATCTTGTCTTCCTTGCCCTTTCTGATAGACGTGCCTTTTGGCGGATATTCAGACGCGGTCTCTTCAGAATCGATTCACAAGGAGATCCTCTTGAACATTCTGAGCGAGAAAAGAACATAACGGCTCTCGCAAGAGAATGCCAAGTCAATAAAGAGGCCATCGAAACCTATTATGACGAAATGGTGAATGACGCTGTCCAATTAATCCAAAGGAATTTCATTTTTCCTCCTGGAGTGGCCCAAATTGACATTTATTTATTTGATGTTTCTTCGGAGTTTATTTCAGTGGTAGGTGTAACGGATAGACTTTTTGATGAACACGTTCAGACAAAGATATCAATTAGGCAAGATCTGGCAGTATTAGAAAGAGGGGGCCACGTTATTGAAGAGATTCCAATAACCTGGGATGACTTTACACCCATGCTTGATGGAGGTGATAAAAAAACATCTTTTGACGAATATATCCAAGAAAAGTACCAGGTTGAGATTCGAATTCAGGACAGAGTTAATGATTTGGAGGTGGGAAGGACATTTTATCGTTCTGGGCAGCGTGCGGATGAATATGGTGATAGTAATGGGATGACGGCATTTCTCGGCGTTGGCAACGAAGGGGACACCGCGTTTGGTGGGATCGATAGGGGAGAAGAAAATAATTCCCCCAATGTGTTTGGATATCATTACCATTCGGAAGCGGATGGCTGGCTTTCTCATGGCGACCACTTAAAACTAGCCGGACAATTTCGGATAAATCAAGGCCCATCAATTGAGATTGTTATCACCGATGCCACAGATTTGGCTTACTCTGATATCTCTCACACGTTTCGAACCAAACACATCCCACTTCCGATCACGTTACATCGGCTAGGAATCAAGATTCTTGGCCATATGTATGTTTATGAAGAAGACGATCATTCAGATGAAGTGAAGTACAGTATTGTTGATGTCCTTAAAGACTCTTTATCCCAGGATAGAAAAACCTTAAGAGAAAGAAGAAAAATCGATTGGGTTGTGAAAAGCATGATGGAGCCCATGAGAAAACCTTTCGAAGGTCAAACCCAGCTTGATTTTGGTTCCCGTATGACTCATCCGTACGACTTCCTTTATTTTAATGAATCAGAACATGGAAGAGTTCCAAAAAAGATATGGGAACAATTTGGGTTGGAATCGGAATTCGTCGCTCTGTTCCCCGAATCAGACGAATTTTGGAATTCGGAATTGTCCTTTTATGAGATCTATCACCGTCTTAAAAGCCGTCAAACCTGGAACAGACGATTGTCTAATGCCCGGTGGATCTTATGGCGAGTCATTATTTTATCTGTTCTTGCTTTGGTCATTGTATGTGTGATTGGGCTCATTTTATACCTTTTAAGATATCTCCCGGTTGAACTGGCCAATTACAATGAACTGGGTAATATAAATTCCTCATTTGCCATGTCTCAATTCATGGGAGGGGATGAGGGGGACCGTAACCAAAAGGGTAAGAAGGATTTGAGCGGAAACGATCGAGAAATTATTCGAATTCTCCGGTCTTCGGCGATGCGGGATACCGTTGACTTGGAACGGTTTGTTTCTTCGTTGATATTGCCTGAGAAAGAGAGTTTTGGTTTGGGAGACCCTGCCGGGAAGGTTGAACTTCTAAATTATTCTATTGAGACGCTCCGGTCCCTTTGGAATTTGGATTCTTCTGTATCGTCTCGAAGGATTATCAATCAAAAGTTTGAAGAAATTGATCAATTAATCCAAGCGGTGGCGAAGCAATCCTATGAAGGTGAAGATGTTAAAAAACATTTGGAGAACTTGGGGCGTGAAATTACATCAGAAGAAAAAGAGGCAATGGATCGTCTCGTACAAGTTGCCCGTCAGGAAACCAATCCTGAGGGGCCCTTACGCCTACTTGATGTGGGAACGGGGCCTGGTAGGCATCTGGTTTACTTAAATCAACAGGATGATGTGATTGCTGATGGGGTTGAGATTGCAGCTCCATTTATAGAAATTCTCAAGACATTAAAGGAGGCCAACCAAATAAACGATATTTTTCCAGTGAGCATGTCCAACATGGAAGGAATTCCTGATTCCCAATATGATGTTGTTAGAGCTCAAGCAAGCCTCCTTCATTCATTGGATGGAGCGGTCGGAATCGGAGCGGCTCGCGTTATAAGAGAAGTTCACCGGGTTTTGCGTCCCGGAGGTGTTCTGTTTGTTCTTGTAAAAGAAGGCGAGGGTCTTTCTACAGATAAAGCGGGAAAAAGAATTTTTCAGCTCTATACCAAAGAATCCCTTGAGCGTCTTTTGCAGCAAAACGGTTTTCAAGTCATAGAGTCCAAAATAAAAACTGACAATCGAAAAGGCAGAGCTAGCGGTTGGGTTTCGGCTCTCGCTCAAAAACTTGTGGTCGAATCAGCTGCTTCAAATGAGAAAGGAGACCCAGTGATCCGAGGGATGGAGAGGATCCGTCGAGGACTTGTCGAGGCTGGCGTCGATGAAATTTCAGATAGACAAATGCGGGAGGCGATCGCCGGATTCTTTGGTGTTGAAGAGACAGATGATCAGGCCCGCCACCAGCTCGCAGATGTTATATTAACGCACCTGTTTTTAGAAGTTCCCTCAAATGAGCGAGAGATTATTCTGGAGGAATTGGTCGATTTTATTCCTCAGGCGAGCTGGTTAAACACCGGTGTTCATCGCTACATGCCTTTGGCTTCGTCTGTGGCCAATATCTATTCGGCAAGACGTATATTGTCTAGAGAAAATCTTTCAGATCTTATTGGTGATGTTGATTCCAGATATGATTACCTTTCAACAAATTACCTCCAATTTGGGAATCCTTTTGATGTCGAAGAGAGATGGAGGCCTCGATATTATGCCGGCCAACTGATACCTCCTCCGAGCCGCCTTTCTGGTCCTGTCCGCTGGTTGGATGTGGGGGCCGCACCAAAAGGAAATGGATCAGAAACCCTGAAGCTGCTAAAAAAGACTTTTGCCAAGCTCGTTCCTGAGCGCGAATTCCAATTTGTTGGAACCGATACGTTTTTGCCACCCTATGTATTTCAGAATGGGCAGATTCTGAGGAGTCCATTTCATTGGGATAATCGAACCAACGAGAACAGCGTGTCTTTGGATGAGATTGAGTATGCGGATGCAACCCACCATAAAAACAATGTCGTTGACGCCCGTTTTGAGATGGGAACATTCGATTTCGTATCAATGGGAATGACGCTTCATCACTTAACAGCAGAAGGTGAACTTCCACATCCCCAATCAATAAGTGCTGATTTTAAATGGGTGGATCAATTCAACAATCCTCTAAATCCGATATACGCCTTAACAAATACCCAGCAACAATCCCTCGAAAGGTTACTGAGAAGTTTAAATGAGGCTGGAGGGTTGTTTTTTCTGCATCTCAAAGAAGGTGTTGTTCGCGAAGGTATTATGCACGCGGGTGATAAGCGAAATGATGGTCAATATCTCATTATTCGTCGCGAAGGAGAAAAAAGATTTAAGCTCTATTCACAAACCGTTCCATTTCGGCCTGAACCAGATCCATATCGTTCTTCGGAATTCATGCTGGAAGCCCGTGAAAATCCTCCTCTTTATAAAAATCCCGGATTGATATCTCTTCTGCCACCGGGTGCGGTAATGACACCCGACGACCTTGAAACATGGCTTGATCGAGCTGACCTTTTGGTGTTCCGACATCAATCCCGAGATCAATCTGTATGGGGGCAACTCCAAAAAGCAGTTGAAGCCATTAATAATGGAGCAGGGATTGCTGAGGTTTTCTCTGTGTACATTTCAAATGTTCCAGAATATGAACCTCTGAAAAGAAAATTAATCAAAGGTATTGAGAAAAACCTGGAAATAAAATCTATAGAAGAAGCCGAGAATCAAGCCAGCGTATCGGTCCCGCTTGTTGCGCAAATAAGAGCAAAAGCCCCCATTTATCGTGTTGCCTTAAATCATGATGGATCTTCATTGCTGATTGGGACGCAGGGTTCTGCTGGGGGTATTGATCCAATAAAAAACAGTGCAAATGTTGATATCGCCAATTTGGGGGATAGATCCGTCATGACATTTTTGGCTGAGGGGCTCAATTCGGTAAGTTCGCTGGGGTTTTCATCCAGTGAAGATAAGGTTGTTGTGGGGCAGGATTCAGGAAAGATTGAGGTGAGAGAAATAGATGATGCCAGTATCGCGTATCAATATGTTTATCAGCCCGACTCTTCAATTACGACAGATGGAACAGGGATGGTTGTTGCCCGGGATCAGACGATTCAATTAATTGATCCAGAGACCAACCAGGTTCAGTCGGTGATCCCTGATAGGGCCAAGGGGGGAGAAAAGTTTTATGTCAGTCCTAATAAGAGATTTTTGGCGGGAACAACCTGGGGAAATTATCTGGGAGATGAAGTCCAGGGTGTGAAAATAGGATACACATTAAAAATTGGAGATTTTGAAAACCCTGGCCCCAGAACAAAGTGGACTTTTGCCAGTGAAACAAAAGATGACCGTATCATCTCGGGTGCCTTTGATCCCTCAGGCCAAATGTTTGCGTTCACATCGATAGCTGGAACCGTTCGCATTTTGAATGTTGAGACGGGTGATCTTATTATGGAACAAAAAGGGGAGGAGAATGTTGTTACCTCTCTTTCCTATTCCCCGGATGGGAAACTTTTGGTTACTGGAGGTTCCAATGGTTTGGTTCAAATTTACAATGCCCATTCCGGTGCTTTTATCAGCGAATTAACCACATATCGGGAGAATGATGAACTCATCGTGCATCCCGGCCGATCAAATGATTTTGATGAGGCGAATTTTTCAGAGATAAATTTTGTTGGTTTCAGTGCGAATGGAAAGAAACTGGCTGCTGTAAGAAGTCTTTCCAGCTATGTTTGGGACATAACTGACATATACCAACATTTGTCAGATAAACCTGGCCCTGTAGGAGAAAATGATCTGCCCTTTGAACGGAAATCGAAATTGGATTCCTTGTTTTCTCGGGTGGATTCAACCTTCAAAACAATCAATGACGAAATGGCCAATAGGCCTTACCGGGCGCCACCGGCTGATAGGAAATCAAGCCCAACCGATCCTCATCCTTTGAGTGCTACAGATATTGTTTCCTGGCCGGTGATCCTCATCCTCGCATCCTTGTATATTGTGTGGTTGGCCTCAGATTTTGGATTCTCGATAACTTATAAACAAATTCTTATCGGTTTTTTGCTCACTTTGCTATTCCATGAATCAGGGCATCTTTTGGAACGCATAGCCCGAAGGAAAGGCCTGGCTCTGGAGGTAACAGCTCAAAACAGTTTCTTAGGCTTGGGACGCATCTCCATTAAAGATTCCCCCGGCCTTGTGGGAATTCTTACCAGTGCGGGGGTGGCCCTCTTCTCATCTGTTTTTCATTTCTTATATCCCGGTTCCGATTGGGCTTCCTTCCTCTTTATTTTTGGAGTTATGAATGCCGTGATGGCCACTACGCAAGTGACGGATTGGAAGGACACGTATCAACAATGGGTTGACAACCGGAATTTACCAGAACAGAAGATTATGGCGGATGAGGATTTTGATCAAGAGTTAAGAGAGCATTATACGGCATTGGCCGCAGCGCGGGATCGGTTCCGGTTATGGACGGCTGTTTCTCATGTGCAAGCGATGGAACAAAGAATGGTGCAGTTGGGAGAGCCACGAGAATACCGAGCCATTTTGGAACACTGCCGTTATATTTCGGAAAATTGGAGCCATGAAAAACTGGCGATGGCAGAGGGGGAAGAAGCTTGGGAAAATCGTCGTTACATCAAAATAGGGACGCAATATTCACTTTATAGGCCCCTCCGTGATTTCGGGAACATTGTTTATGGTTGGCAAAAAGCCAGGGACAGTGTGCCAGATCTTGTTGTTAACGAAAGCCTCTCACCCGACCACATTGAGACGGATCCTCGCGCTCATTACCAAAAATATGATCAGTTTCACGAGAGAAAGCCAATTCAAATGCAGGAAGGATTGAATGATTTTAAAAAATTCTTACGGGATGTGCCCAAAACACTGGACGAGGATGCTTTATGGAACCTGTATGAGGGATCATACCTTTATCTGGTGAATACGAATTTGATAAATGATCTGGTCATCGAAGGGAACTTAAAAACGAATGGTAATTTGATTGTTAATGATACAGCCGCTGTTATCGATCGGCTAAAGGCCCTTGATCCTAGCGAGAGTCATATTGCTATTGGAGTGGATAATGTGGGATTTGAAACCATGGTTGTTTTATGGCAGGCATATTTATTGAGACGACTAGGGTTTACTGTGACCGTTATCGGCAAAACAGTTCCTTCTCTCATGGTGGACGCCACGGATTTTGATCTTCGTTATATTTTGCCGTATTTTGATTATATTTTGCAGGACCATTTTGGTCATTCTGAATCATTGGGACAGGATTTTGAAGATGCCTTTTTTATTGAAGGTTGGTTTGATGACGACCTCTTAAGAGAGGAAGATCCTCCATTTGATGTTGTTTTTCTTGTTGGAGAGATGTGGTACGAATATGTTGTGGGTTTAAGCGATTTGAAAGGCGAGCCCTATAATCCTTGGGAACGTACTGATATTGTGAGCCTTCACATGCATAAGGACGCACGCCAGAATTTGGCTGTGGAGACATCACCTGGTGTGTTGGTGTCTCCTTCCGCAACGGAGAATTTGAATGCGCCTGTCATTCAACTGTTCCCTTCTCGTTTTGGCAGTTCACCAGGCAGCGCAACAGATGTTCTTTCCTGGCCGGTGATCCTTCTCTTTTCCTCCCTCTATGTTGCTTGGCTGTCCACGGGCTTTGGATTCACCGTAATCCCGGAACTTTTTGTTATGGCTTTCCTGCTCACTCTCGTATCACATGAAGGGGGACATCTATTTGAACGGATCATTCGAAGAGGGGCGGTTTCTTTTGAGGCGACAACGCAGAACAGTTTGTTGGGATGGGGACGCATTTCCATTAAAGATTCCCCCGGTCTTGCGGGAATTCTCACCAGTGCGGGGGTGGCCCTTTTCTCATCTGTTTTTCATTTCTTATATCCCGGTTCCGATTGGGCTTCCTTCCTCTTTGTTTTTGGGATCATGAATGGCCTCATGGCTGTCACGCAGGTGACAGACTGGAAAGACACCTTTCATACAATTGCAGATCATGGTTCTGGCTCCTCTCTTTCACCCTTTAAACCCGATTTTGAAGATATGAACCAACAGAAGGATCTTGGGAAAATTGGGATGTTGTTGGATGAGATTCCGGTTTCGTTGGGAGTGGAAAAAGCGATGGTTGAGTTTGTGGGATCGGATGCGAACATCGAGTCCAAATTGAGGAAACTGCGAAAGAGAAGATCGGGAGAGGATTCACTTAAGGTCCTTGTTGTTAAGCATGTGAAGACCGTTCGAGACCATCAAGATGGCAATAAGGATATATTGATGTTGGTTGATCATGTTGACTGGATGGAAAAATTCCATCGCAAGTTGATTGAAGCGCAGGTCGGGGAGGTTGATGTGTTGGTGACACCCAGGTCAGTCCTTCGGTTGCCGAAATCAACCCTCTTGTCTTATTTGCGTGGATTTAAGGAGAACAGAAATGGCTTAAAAGTGAGGTTAAAAATGATGATTTTAAATGCTCTCATATCCATCCCGCTCAATTTTGGAGAAAGAGTGCCTTCTTCCCTATTTGATCTTAAATGGCATAGGATTATAGGGAGTAACGCCTAGGGATATAAAGAATATTATTTCAAGTGAAGTTGGTGGTTCCAAAATTCGATGGCTTGGGTTGTCATGAAACTCTTTCCCCAGATTTTTCTTCCTTGGGATTGAAAGAAATGCTCGACATGCTTAAAAAAAGTTTGTTGGGTTGTTGATTTGGGGCTTTTTCTGAGTGCGGTTGACCAAACTTGAATGAGTTTCTTCCAGGATGTTTTTTGTTTTTTAAAAACGGAAACCATGTCTTGAATGTCGGGATCAATATACCGTGTCATCTTTCCGATGGCCCAATAGGAAGGATCCATCACGAGAAGGCGAAGATTTTTGAATTTTTTGTAAAACCACGCTTTTTTTTCGTAATCCAGTAAAGAAATCATTCCCCATCGATCAATATCTTCAGAAAATTCCGCATGAATTCCTGTTTTTTTCATTGTTCTCTCAATCGCTTTATCAATCTCCCTCCAGGCCGAAGGATGGGAAAAATTTGACTTGATGGCAAAATCGATATCCATACTGGGTCTAACCTGGCCCATCAGGGCCCCGGCCGCGGCACCCGTTAAAATAACGGAAGTGGCCAGGTCCAATTCCTCGCTGAGCACGCGGAAGAAATGATCAATTTGTTTTTTTTGCATGTTCGGAAATCCGCTTGATAAGACTTTCAATAACGCTTGCCGGAAGGTGGGACCGTAACCAGAGCCACGCCACAGCGGTGCGCCTTGTCCCACGCGGGGGAGCACTTTTTCTGCCACGAATTAATCGTAATTGCGATTGAACCACTTGTGTAACATGTCTTCGGACGTGGTTTTCAATTCTATTCGACAAGGGGGCACCAGAAACCACGGAACGCGCAATTCGTTCTAAGCGCAAACGACCCCATGTAAAGGAGGGAGGGATGAAGTCGGGGGGGATTCCATCCACCAGGATTCCGGGGCGTGTATCCAATGCCTGTGCCAAAGCCTGAACTGTTTTGAGGGTGACATCCCGGTGCCCTTTCTCAATGGCCGATAAATTGGGGCGAGGCAGGGCAGCTGCTCGGGCCAGGTCTTCCTGCGAGAACCCCTTAGACGTTCTCCATAGAATCAGATTTTGAGCAAAAGGTAACATAAGCATAATGTAGCATAAATATAACAAAATGACAATATTGAATTTTTAATGAAAATGCCAATAGGGTTCCTGTTGGGAGGGATACGCTGGTGGTTGATAGGGGTTGGTAGGGGAAAATTTATTCTTTAGGAAAAATCTTGGACGGTGCAGGGTTCGAACCTGCGACCCCTGCCTTGTAAAGGCAATGCTCTTCCGCTGAGCTAACCGTCCGGGATTCAGATTATACTTTTTTGTTACATGGGGTGGTTTAATACTGAATCACTTCCTCCTCATTATTGGCTTACTGTTCTTGTATGACAGTGTAGACGCCGGCGGGTTTTTGGGTAACGGAAAAGGGGAGGGGTTCCCAGATGGAGCCATAAAAGCCGGCATGAGCAAAGCGGGAGATGGTTCGGAATGGGTTTTTCATCTGATATAAGAATTTGCCAACCAAAACAGGATTCCTAAGTTTTGGGAAGAACCGGGAGGGAAGGGTTGCTAGAGGCAGCACAACAACATCTCCCGGATTCATAGATTCTTGGGGTCCCATCGGATTCCAGTTTGAATCCAAATAAAACCCCAACGATTCCAACGTGGCTGCCGTATAGTAGGCCTTCCCTGTGATATTTTCCTTTTTTAGCCAGAGATTTAAATCGTTGGCGGCGCGGCGGACCAGCTTGGCTTGACCATAATCACCCATTGTGAGAAGAAGAGAAGGGATAAATATTCCTGTAAAGAGGAGATATCTCAATTGCCTGGACTGAAAGATAGGGGAGAATTTCTCTTCTAATAATTGAAGGGTCAAAATGATCATGGGAGGGCCAATAATCACAAAATACCGACCACAGTAAAGGTCTCTGGCCAAACTTAAGCCCAGTAGCCCCAAAAGCACCCATCCCCATAACCATCCCTTTGCAGTAACCTCTTTTCGCGACTGTGGCGTCACCAGCATAAGCCACAAACAAAAGGAGGACACCCAGAATCCCATTTGGATGCCCTCGGTCGGTCTTAAGTTCAAAGATAGTCCCGCAAACCATCCTCCGAGGTAGATAATCAATACCAAGGGCCATCGCTCAAGATTTGGTAGACGCTTCAGAAAAAGAAGTAACAGGCAGACAACAAATGTGCTGGCTGATGCATAGGCAAAAGAAAAAACAAGATGTTGAACAGTGGGCCAATGAAGACTTTGGTGCGCAACTGCGGAAAAGTGACTTTCTTGATAAAGAAGGCGGGTCCAGGTTAGCCAACTGGCCATCATCAAAAAAGGAATGAGAAGAAAGAGAAATGAGGTCCATTGCTTTCTTGGTTTTTGTCCAAGGGACCACAAGACAACCACTGCCCATGATAATAGTCCTGTATATTTCACCAGAGGAGCCAAGCCCAGGAGCACTCCCGCCAACAGGAACAACGATCGATCTTGACGCTTCCAGGCTTCGATCCAGCATGCAATTCCCATTAACATCATGGGGGCCAATAGGGCGTCCACTAAGAGGGATGTGCCTGTTATCCAGAAGTGGGGAGAGATAAGAAGAAAGGCTGTGGCCAGAAGTGGATGTTTAAGATAAGACCGCGAAATCCAATAAAAAGCCCATAGTCCCAGTAGGGTAAAAGGAAGAATGAAAAGATGGGCTTTCCAGATTTCGTTCCCGACCAACTTGGCAAGATAACCCATATAGTAGAAATAGAAAGGAGGATTGTATTCGTTGGGGATAGTTCCCTTGTCCCATCCTGGTCGCGTTTCAATGGTGATATAGGGTTTGGCAGGATGGTTGGGAAGATCAAGGGCTTCCTGGTAAACAGGATGATCATCAACAAAGAGAGGTTTTCCAATAAAGGGAAGAAAAGCACCTAAGGTTAAAAGAAAGATAAGAAAGAAGGGATTTTTGGGAAACCTTTTTATTATTTTCAACTTTGATCCATTAAGAAGGTTTGGGATTTTGAATATTATTCCATATATTCTTTAAAATGGTATCCGAAATTGTTTCGGCGGCACATTGGTGTCCCAGTGCGGTGGGATGGATCTTGTCTAAGGCCAGTCGTTCTTTGGGTTGGCGATCTTTGCATGATCGAAAGGTATGCAAGAGATCAAGATGGTGAAACTTATTTTGTTCGGATATCTTTTTTACATCTTCATGCAAATGTTGATAAGGATAGGCCTTCTCCTTTGCATCGATTTCTCTTAAATAAGGAAATACACACACCAGGACGTCGAATTTGTGTTCAATCGATACATCGGAGAGGCGCTCAAAATAGTCCCTGACTGTGTTTTGGCTAATCTGATCGATTTTCTTCTGATGAAGTTGATCCAGAAGATGATATTTGATCCAACGGTAGAGGGCGCTTTTACTTAAGTGGGGGGAGATCTCGAGCTTGTCCAATATTCCCATTTCCTTTCGACGTTCCAGTAGTTGTTGATACAGGCTTCCGTCATCCCGTCTTCGATCGTTCAAACAGTAAGCCAGCACAACCAGATCAGGATTAAAATCAATTCCTTTATCAATGAGTGTTTCCACTTCTTGTTGGGTGTTGTAACCAATAACCCCAAAGTTTAGGACTTCGATTGGGGGGATCTTCTTGTTAAGTCTTTTTTCAACAATGGATGGGAAGATATCTCTCGTATGGGGAATTCGTTGGCCTGCAGCAATGCTGTCACCTAGGATAATGATTCTTTTTGTTCCTGATGGTTTTTCTTTATCGTAATCCTCATCGCGAAAACCCATTTTGTTGGTGACGCCATTGTACCGATGAATTTCGCTTACAGAAGCATTCGATACCCGAAGGGATGGAATCGGTTCGTACCCAATATTGGGATTGGGAGACAATCGAAATTGGTCTTTCTTAATGAACCCCACTTCTGGTGCCACTTGGAGAAGGCGGATGAGCATTTCTGCAAGGAGTAAGGCGAGAAAGAGACTTGTGAGGAGAAGGGCAATTCGTCGCATAAAAGATTTGCTTAAGTTGGATCGAATTCCAAGCCGCGCAATATTTGTTCCAGATCCAAAATGTAGCTTTCAGCTTTTTCTGGCGGGGCGCCGCAAAGAAGAATATATCCTTTTCCTCTTCGGAGTGTGACAAACATACGGTAATCCAAAGGTCTTCCTCTCGGAGAATAACCGATAAATCGTCCCAGGTAACCGTATCCAGCACGGTAGAGAACATCACGGCCATTTAAGGGATGAAATCCTCTTTGTTTGGCAAAATTCAGAGCCACCCCTTCGGCTGAATGGGTCCCTGAGCTGGGGACGATCACTTGAAGGCGGCCTTGCCCTTTGTGATCTTGTGTCTGAAACGATACCAAAGATTGCGGATGAATTTGGCTGAACGACCAATTGTCAGGAATGGTTAAAAGAAGTTCATGGGCCTTGTTTTGATAAATATTTTTTTTGATTTTTCCTCTTTCACGTTCATCCACTTTTGGAAGGAGGGCTTTGATGGCTTGGAATTCTTTTTGATGGATTTTCTTGTCTTTGATCAATTCCTCTCCAATCATGTGTTGAATGATATCGATACGTTCAACGGTATTGGGATGGGTTCGAAAATAGAGATCCCACCCTTCCAATTTCTTGTCATCTTCTTTCTGCAGTTCATTGAGAAAACGAAGAGAGCCCCGGGGATCATAATCAGCTCGAAGCATGTACTGTAATCCCAGGTTGTCGGCCTCGAGTTCTTTCTCTCGGCTGTAACCCAGAAGATAAAGAGCGGAAAACAAGGTTCCTGTTTTGTTGATCATGATCATGGCTTCGGGACCCGCCACAAGGGCAGCGCCAATGGTGCCAAGAACGGTGAGGGCATTTTGCCCCATCTCTTTTTGAATCATTTGAACCCCATGAAGGGCGGCCACATGGGCCACCTCGTGTCCCAATACCATGGCCAGTTCGGCTTCATCTTGAATGTTTTCGAGTAAACCCCTGGTGACAAAGATAAATCCTCCGGGGGCTGCAAAGGCATTGATGAGATCGCTATCCAAAACCAAAAATTCATAATCCACGGTGGGCCGATCCGATAGGGTGGCAATGTCCTGGCCAATTTTAGCCACATAGTCAGTGACTTTTTTATTATCAAAGAGAGGGTATTGTTCCAGAATCTTTTTCTTTGTGTCTTTTCCAATGCGGCGCTCTGCCTCATAAGAAAGAAGTCGTGTATGCACCTTTCGGGTTGCGGGATTGCGGATGCAGGCCGAGATAAGTACCAACAAAGAAAGGCTTGAGAGCACAAGGCTGAGAATTTTCTTATTCATAATAATCATAGGCACTTTTCATCATTAAACCAAAAATTGATTGATATTTCCCAGGGAGAGTCATTGTAGATCAATAAGTACCCTGTATGATAAATAAATTCCTTCCTTGATTATGTTGATGTGATCCAATTAAACGTATTATCGTTCTCAGATTTAGGAATGGTTTGGGATTTGTATGGATAGAATTAACCAACTTTATTTCAATCGAATTGATAGCCAAGAGGCAGCGGCCAATACATTAAAAGGGGCTTCCTATCTCCTCTATGGTCTTGCCACGTTGATGCTTTTCTTCGGTCCCGATGGACTTGGTAATTTCATCAATGGGATCCTAACAATCATTTTGGCCTATTTTATGGCCCGATGGAAAAGCCGTTTCATTTCTGGTTTCCTTGCCATTTTCTACATCGGGGTTTTTATCTCCAGCTTCAATATCATTATTTTGATCTTGGCCATTGTCTTGATCCGTGCCACATGGGCGGCATATATGTTCCATGACCTCTCCGGTATTAGGATTTATCCAGCAAATGTTCTTTTTTTGAACGTGTTGGCTTTTCTTTATGCTTTGTTGATTGTGATCGTTTTGATGCTGATTGATGTGAATTTATTTGGCATTCCTTCTGTTGAATCCGTTTGTGTTATGGCGGTTATTCTGGCCTATATTTTTACCTTTAAAGGCTGGCTTCCCTTTTCGAAAAACAAGCCCATGGATGGATCCCGATCTCAACTTCAGAATGCTCCTTTTACCTTGGTGATGACGATCTTGTTTGTGGTTGTTCTGGCCCGCGTGTTTGTTACCAAAGAGAAGACGGGTCCAATGGTTGAGCACAACTTCATCAATGATAGAAAGGTTAAAGAATCACTAAAAACATCAATAATGATCCAATCCTTTCAAAATGGTTATGACAAATATCAAAAAAGTGAAGACCTTGACTCAGGCCACTTGGAATCCTTTGTTTCGCCAGAAGACATCGAATTTACTTTGCTTAAAGCCAAGCCGTTCAATCGACGATTGTTGGAATCAAAGGGGTTCGATACCCAGGGCATTCAGGCTATCGGTTCGAACGGAGCTTATCTCATGAAAGCCAAGTTGCTGGTTAAAGGGCAACTCTCTCGAAGTGGGAAATCGGTACATTACTATGTTGTTGATTTCGACAATGGGAAGGGATGCCATATTATAAAGGAGGTGAATGCGCATTGGTATGATAGTTTGAAACCTTTTCATGTCCCTGGCATGGATCTCGAAACAGGATTTCGTAACGAAGAATATGGGTTTGCTTTCTACTTCCCAAGTGATTGGGCAAGATGGAAGAGCGACCCGTTCGCATCGAGAAAAGATCTTTTGAAAATCTCTGATCCCAGCACGAAGTGTACATTTGCCATTGGCGAACAAGATGTTTGGGAATTGGGAAAAAAGTTCTATTCCATATTTGATCCATCCAAAATTGATGTCGACAAAATACTGGGGTCTCTTTCATCCGAATTATCGGGAAGGGAGAAGTTAACCCTGATCAGCACAGGTAAAACAAAGTGGGCTGGATTGAAAATGGGAGAAGTTGTTGTTCGTGATGAAAGTTGGGGGCGCGATTATGAAAGTCGAATTTGGCTTAGGACCTTGTTTTTTAAATCTAGGAAGAAAGGAAAATTTGTTTTCTTGCGTTTTGGATGTCCCGAAATTATGAGAGAAGGATGTGCATCCGGTTTTCAATCAATTGAGGACAACTGGGAATGGGGGGTTGGCGGAGCCAGTTGATTTAATACCGATCCATTCCTGCTTTTTCCCTGGCAATGAGAAAGGCGACTGCTGCAATATGAATAAGAGGTCCCAAAATTAGGCCAATAATAATGAGAACGATTTTCCAGATTCCCGATTTTACCTTGGTGACCACAAAGAAAATATAAACAGCAAGGGTGGCCCAGCTTAATATAGAGGTCGGTATGAGGCTCACTTCCACCGCATTATTCTCCTTCAACACAAATGGGTAAGATTTCCCTTTCTCCTTGAGTATGATATCAAAGGGTTTCAATTTCAATATGGAATGGGAATATTTGTTGGATATCCTTTTGTTGTGATTTGTTAAGATACCAGCAATAAATCAATGGGTATTGTTAGGAGGGAAGGATGAAAGATATTGTTGCGAAACCGTCAAATCTGATATGGGTTATTCTATTAAGTATGGGGATTTTGGGATGTGGCAAAAAAGCGATTCCTCAATTGGCAACACCGTCAAAAACAGTAGCGACCTACCTTGAATATGGTCCGGGCATGAGATCATCAGTCAATGTCATCAGTTTTAATCATGCTTTGAGTTGTTTTAGCGCGGATGATCAGGTTTGGTTTAAAGAGAATTATCACACCCTGGATTTTGAACCGGGAGATGAGGATGCTTATAACGTGTACAGCAAGGCTCACAAGCAGGCCTTTGTTTTTGGAGAAATCGTATCTATAGCAGGTCCCAAGGGATACAATCGAAAAATCACCGAGAAGGAAAACGATGGGGAAGCAGCTCTGGTTGAAGTTGAAGGATACCCAACCCCCATCCCCTTGGTCAAAGAAGGCCCCAACTGGAGAATAAAGGGATTATTCGGGGTTAACCGATAGTAATCTCATTAGCCGAGGATCGGGATCGAACCGACGACCTGCCGCTTACGAAGCGGCTGCTCTACCAGCTGAGCTACCTCGGCGAGTCCGCCTACGGCGGACAGTATGTGCATGTGTAACGTATATGAAAGACAAAGAACCTTTTTGAAAATTTGTCATTGCCGTCCAATCGATTACCACATTATATTTTAGAAATTTCCCCCGACGAAGTCTTTTCTTGCTTGCCTTTTATTCCTACTTCAAAACTTTATATTCAGGATAGTTTTTGAGGAATTCATCGAATATTGTCTGAAGAATTTTCTTTGGAATAACGATGTGGGCAACTTCATTTGGGAGAAGGGAATCGGTAAAAAGGTTAAAGGAATTGAAGCCAAAGATCCATTTCTTCTTGGCTTCATTGAGGTTGATCTTTAAATTGAAATCTTCTCGGTTTGAAGACGTAATGGTGGGGAGGAAGCCTGATAAAGATTTTTGATCTGTGTTGTCATCGGTATAAAGTAACCGATACGGTTCGAATAATAAAACTTTTCTTTGTGCGGGTTTCCCATCTCTTGTGGAATCAATAATTTTATCTGTTAGGGAGATGGGTTGTGTTAGGTGGTTGTTGCGCAGATAATATTGAGCATGAGAATATATCCGCATATCTGATCGCCTTAATTTTTTCTTTGAGGGCATCTCATAAATAAAAGAAGGTCCTTTTCTATACCGAAAGTCTCTTATTTCGAGCACGCTCAATGGGGCACCGGAGGGATGTGAGTAATAGACCCCATGGTTGGGATCAAAAGCCACCCATTTACCCAACTTGGGGAGAAAAACCTCAGCAACAAAATGGCTTTTTGTTAAATCATCTTGAATTAGATCCCAATAGCGGATGATGTGGCCCATGCTTTGTGCGGCTTGACCAAAAACATGAGCGTATTGAGCGCAGAAACCTCCTGTTTCGCCCTTCCGAATCATTTTTAATATTTTCCGGGCGTTCCATGGGGGATAATTTCTCATAGGAGAAGCATGGGGAAAAAGCCCGGAGGTCCATTTGCATAGGATGGAGAGATTGGTCAATGTTGACTCCCCTTCTTGGATCAGGGAGAGAAACCCTTCTTCTTTCTGAAAACGATGGAGCTCCGCATGCTGGGGATTTTCAATAAAGAAAATGAGGCCATTGGGAAGTCGATAAATATATTGATGTTCGAGGGACCCGTAAAAAAAGGAATAACTGATAACAAAAGAGAGAAGGAAACCCAGGATCGCGATAAGGGAAAAAGTGCGTGATTTTATTGAGATTGAGTTTTTTTTCCTTTTTCTTTTCTTTTTCATTGGTTTCTATCCCCCGCCGTAATATTTTAGAAGTTTCCAACTTAAAACGTTAAAAGCATCAAGAGTGACAACCAGGAAAACGAAGATATTGAAACACCGAATGAGATTGTAAGATTTTCCCCGGAAGGAGAATTTTTTCCCTTGCGCCAAAATAAGGATGCCCGCGGTTAAGGTAAACATATATGGAAGAAATAAGGAAAGAGAAAATCGGGGGCCAGGTGCAACGGGAACATAAAACGAAAAAAGAAGAAAATAGCCAAGAAAATAGGATGTTAAGAAGGCAAAAAGGGATTTTTGTTTTTTGAATTCGGATATGAGTTTTTTGCGATATATAAGAGCCAATATGATGAAGAAAAGAAGGTACCCTATCATATATTCAAAATATCCCGTTGAGAGCATGGCCACCAGAATCATTTCCAAAGCGCCAAATCCCAATCGATGGCAAATCTGGCCGACGGAATGCGTTTTTAAATAATTGATGGGTCCAGGGAGATTCTCTTGGGGAATTTCTTTTATTTTTGGGTTGGTGTAGAGGCTCATGTAAGGTTTGGCCTGTCCCCAATTGTCATGCCACATGGCATGGGTGGAGTTTGCGTTATAGAAGTATTGCCCAAAGATCTTCTTGCTTGTGTGGAGGTAGGGGAACAGAATAATCAAAAAAGCAAATAAACTGAGGAGACCCACCAAGACGGGAGAAAAGGTTTTTGGATTTTTCAGGGCTGTTCGATTTTTGTGAATTTTGTGTTTGATTGTCAATGCGCCAGAGGCCAGGAGAAATCCGACGAAAATCAGAAATCCGGGCAGGATGGATCCCTTTGTTAGATGGGCAAAGCCACCCACGACACCAGTTAACATTGCGTTTGAGAATGATGGGAACCGAAGGGTCTGGATCATTAAAATAAAAGCGAGGAAATTGAGAAAGTAGAAAAGAAGTTCACATTGAAAATAGGGGGCCTTAAAAATAAAGACAGTAAACGCAGATATGAGAATGAGATTAATCGAATCAAAGAGAGGGAAATGGCGTCTCAATAAGAGAAATACGAATCCCAAAAGGAAAAGGGATAAGACGATGTTAATGGTTTTGCCTGTTTGAAAGAAACCCTCTGGGTTTGTTTTCGAACTATAGAACACCGACATGAGGACGGAGTATAATGGCATCTGGTTTCTGTTTCCCAAGGCCTGGTAACCAGTTTGCCTCATTTCGATGGCCTTGTGGAGATAAGAGGCTTGATCCCATTGTTGGGGATCTGTGTTCAGTGTTCGGGAATGTCGTTGTGCGCCCCAAATATAAAGGAAGACCACGACTCCCAGTGTTATCAATATGAGGGCGGTAGAAAGGCGGCGATCCAAAATCGGTTTTTTCATCGAATCAAAGCTATACAAAAGTAAAAGCAGATGCAATGATGCTACGGAGATTTGATAATCTTTGGGATCAGGAAAACCCTTTAATAATATGAGAATGCCCATTAAACTCAATCAATCGGGGTGGCCAACATGGTTGACCCGAATTTTTCCATCCGTTGCCGATCCGCGCAACTGTATTGGAAATAAAGGTCTGTCCCCATCGGAATTCTCGAATGCCATCTCCTCATTTAAGTTTGGAAGAACGTTCAAATCCACAGGCCAAGGGCGTCATCAACTCACCGCTGATTATTTATCAAAAAAGAATTTTACCTCTCCTCCTGTGGTCCTTGATATCGGCGCTTCTGATGGGATCACCTCGGTTGATTTGATCGATCGCCTCTCTTTTAAAAAATATTTTGTTACCGATCTTTATTGGGATGTGTCAATGATCCCCATCGGAGATAGTGCGTACTTCTATAATGGGACCGAATGTATATTGATAGTTTCTGATCGGGTTGTGGTCTATGCGGATGACAAGGGCGCCATTTTTCCGTTTGGATGTCTGGCCAATAGAGCCATCTCAAGAAAACCTGCTTTGGATGGGACGGAAATACATCTTTCTCTTGTCAATCCTTTGTTAAGAGAGAAAAAAGAAAGAAACGACAATATTGAAATTCATACATACGATGTTTTTCATCCCTGGCCTGAAGAAAAGGCGGACCTAATCTTAGCGGCCAATATCCTTAATAAGGGTTATTTTGACAGTACCGATCTTAGGCGAGCGTTGGATAATATCTTTACGGCTCTTAAGGAAGGCGGTACTTTTGTGGTAGTTGATAATAGGGATACTGAGAATGCAACAATCTTTCAGCAAGGGCAGGAAACATTGAGGGTAGAAAAACAGATCAACAAAGGAACCGAGATCTGCGATTTGATTCTGGATTCTTATTCAGCTTCTCAACAGCCAATCTGATCACCAAACCATAACAAAGAAGCGCTTCCGTATGCCGAGGGCCAGAATCGAACTGGCGACACCGCGCTTTTCAGGCGCGTGCTCTACCAACTGAGCTACCTCGGCGAAAAATTTCCGAAGGAAATTTTTCCCTCGGTTTTCGGTCACCGGTTCTCGAACTCGAAAAGAACTTAATCTTTAATTCGATCCAATGACTGAATCAATTTATTCAACATCAAACCGAGGGTGGTTGTTTTTACCGAAGGCAAAAAAAACCACGGAGCGGACGGGATTTGAACCCGCGATCTCGGCCTTGACAGGGCCGCGTGTTAACCAAGCTACACCACCGCTCCGGAAAATTTTGCTCATGCAAAATTGGCATTAGCAAATGGCATTAGAAAATAGATCGAGGATTACCTATATTAAAGTATTGAAATGGGCAAAATTTTCCCCTCTATTTTCCAATGCCATTTGCTAATGCTAATTTCCAGCCCCCAATCCTACCAGAACACCGCATCCTTGACAATGGTCTAGCCGATCCAAACCTTTTGTAAAGAAACTTTACCTCGATCCCCAAATTTTGTTACTTTTTGCACACATGACTTCACCTAACGAACCTCAAGCGATTTCGCTGCGACATCACATTGTTTATACTTGTTCCCGGCTTCTGGCCTATGGTTTGCCTTTCCTTTACTTTGTTGTTACCACATCCTTTTATTTAAAAACCTACGATTCAGCTCAAGTTAAGATCACCTTTACTCAGATTGGAACCTCTATTCTTCTTTTTATTTGGTTGGTTAAGATTTTGGTTGAGGGACGGTTTCCTTTTCGAAAAACCGATATGGTTTTTGTGGCCCCCTTCCTGGCCTTTCTCTGCTCGGGATTGGTGTCTTTTATTCATGGCCCTTTTAAAGCCTGGCCCTTAGAAGAGGCTCTTCGGCGCTTCTTCTATATTATTCTTGCTCTTATTACCATTGCTGAATTTCGATCAGAAGAACGAATGACCCGATTGTGGCGATGGCTCTTGGCGGCAGCCGCGGTATCCACTATATATGGCCTGATTCAATTTATAGATACACGTTATTTCAAGGGCGTTGCAGGAATTGACCCTTTCATTTGGCGGCAGGCTTTTGGTGTTCGTGTCTTCTCCACATTTGGAAACCCCAATTTTTATGGCAATTTTTTGGTCATTGTCACGCCTCTTATTATTTCCCTTATTTTAAAAGACAAAGGGTCAATGATGCGTCCCTTTATTGTGGCCACCGTTACGTTGGGACTTATTTTTTGTGTGGACACGATGAAACTGAACCTCTTTGTCGGTTTTGATCCCTCCTTCAAGATTGTCATGAATGCGGCCATTCTCTTTTTGCTCTTTGCTTTTGTTTGGGCGTGTTTTGGGAAAGCAACCAAGGGGGGGAACTTGGCGATGCATCTCATTCTTTTTGCCCTTTTGTTTCTTAATCTTTATGCAACCGAAACCAAAGGCGCTTGGCTGGGATTTGTGGCGGCTGTTTCCATTACCATGTGGTTGATATTCGAATTTTTCCTTCACACAGAGGATCGTCTGCTTGAGGGTAAAAAATACACGGTTTTTATCGGTATATTAGTTGGCGCTTTTACCCTTCTCTTCGGATTTATGATGAATGCTTTTGTCCTTCCCCTTTTCCGCGGTGAAGTCAAACAAGTTGGATTTTCCATCTTGACCATTCCCGTGGTAGGGGCGATGATCGTTGCTGTTATTTTGATGATGTGGATTGTTAGAAAACCATGGAACATGAAGAAAATTATATATGGGTTTCTTGTGATTTTTATTATTGGCGTGGGAAGTCAAGTCTTACAATTTGCCAAAACCCGATTGCAGTCTGTTAGTTTTCGTATTTTTACTTGGATAGCAACCTGGGAGATGGTCCAGACTGCTCCGCTATTGGGAAATGGAGTGGGTAGCTTCAAAGTGATTTATCCTGCCTTTCGTCGTCCTCAGATTATTGTTCTTGAGAGAAAATCCAATACCGAAACAGATCATGCTGAGGATGAATACGTTGAGGTGTGGCAAGATGAAGGGATTATTGGTTTTGGGATTTTTCTCTGGTTGGTATTTACGGCTCTTTATTGTGGTATCAAACAACTGAGATGGTATTCCCGGATCAGGCCTCCGCCAGAAGCCCGAACAAAGAAAAAATGGTCTGAGATTGAAGCCGATCCTCGCTCTTATGAGGTATTGGGAATTTTGGGCGCTTATGGAGGCGCTCTTATCCATTGGACGGTAGATGTCTCGATTCGTTTTGTCTCCTCCGGTATTTTCAGTGGACTTCTTCCTGGACTTCTTGTTGCTTATGCCCGAAATCATCAGAATCCGATTCGTATTGAAGCCCGTCTTTCCTATGACCGATGGATTCGTGCAGGCTTGGCTGCCATATGGACCCTCATCATTATCTTGTTGCGGATGGAATTGGTCCCTCAATCACTCATTAGAGGAGGGGACACAACAGATGGACAGATCAAATTTTTTGCTCTTTTGGCGGGCATCGGTATTTTTATCTTAATCGAATTTTTGGAGTGGGGACTTCATCCCGAAAAGGAAGTCTCTTTGGTAGAACAATATCCTCTTGGCTCTCCCCGATTTATATACCTGCGTTTTGCGGGTATTCTCCTGTTGTGTGTTCCTTTTGTGAAAGGCCTCCATGCCTTTGGAAATTTTTTCCAAGGGGATGTTCATCACAATCTGGCCATTTTCTTTTCCAAACAATCCATCTGGAGAAAGGAGCTTGTTTTTCAGAGTAAACTTCAAAAGTTACCTCCCGATATAAGAGAAAAATATCAGGCGTATGGTGGGGCATTGGAGCATTACCGTGAGGTGATAAAAAAGAATCCTGGATTCCCAATGGCCCGGTATTTTACTGGGAATGTTTACAATGACTGGGGAAGTCAGGTTTTTTCTAGGGCCGTAGCCCAGCGGAAAAAGGATCCCAACGAAGCCGAGAGGCTTCGTCAAAAGGCGTTGGAAAAATGGAATATGGCGGAGGAAGCCTATAACGGAACCAAATCGTTGGGTCCAAATTATGTGCAGGTGCATCACCAAATGGGTCTTCTCAATACAAAGAGGATGCAACAGGCCCAACAATGGGGGGATCAGGAAGGCGTGGTGAAATACAGGGAGGCGGCTTTAAAGAATTTTTATCTTTACCGAATGTTGGATCCTGTTTTTCCACCCAATTATCATCGCATCATGGAGCTTCTTGTTGCCAAAAAGGAATTTGAAGAAGCCGAAAAACTATATAAAGAGGCCATCTATTATAACGATGTTGTTGCCCGGCAGATTTATAAGGTTGGTTACCCTTATCGAATTTCAGAGTTGGCGGTGAGCTTGGGACGGATTTTGTTCACGCATGCGACCCATATAAAATCCAATCCATTTAACCCGCCTCTGCCTCAAATCGAGGAAGCCTTAACGTACTTTCAGCTTGCTATTGATCAGAACCCAAAAAATGTTGATGCTTTCAAAGGAAAAGCGAGACTTTTGCTTTCAATGGGTCGAGAATCTGAAGCGCAATATTACCTTAACGAGGCGCACAAATTGGCTCCCAATGATCCTGAGCTAAGGGTGAAACGTCCCGCCACCCAATGAACCGCGGTTCATGAGTAAGAAACGGGATCACGGTCACGATAAAGGGAACAGCTCTGCTGCTTCTGGTTTTTCCCAGCGTTTGGCTCTGTGGAATATTGCCGTTCTTCAGTTTGTTTGCCCGATTCTGTTTTTTACCAACCTGACACGCAATCCTTATTACACCCAAATCGCTCTCCTCAATATCTCCATTTCACTCTGCGCCCTTATTTGGGTTTATCAAACCTGGCGCTCCGGAATATGGCGATGGCCCCGGGTTTCGTTCGAAGCGCCACTGCTTATTTTTCTGATCGTGGGTTTGTTGGCCACGGGTATATCGTGGTGGGCCCATGAGTATGTTCGTTTTGGGATTGTCTATGAGGGGATTCGGATTTGGGTGTTTACTCTTACGAATTGTTGCATCGCTTTTTATTTGCCTTTCTTCTTTACAAAGAAGCTAGATGAAAGTACTCCTCAACTTTCGATTTGGGCGGATATTGTTTTTTGCGTAATTTGGGGGTTTATGTGGTTTGGTTTTCATACCATGAAAAATCCCAATCCCAATGATCTTATTTGGGATCCTTATGGAGCCTTCCTCTGGGTGCTGGCCATACTCTATGCGGTTTTGCGAATTAAGGATGGTCATACTCTTCGTGTTTACCATGTCATTTTTTCGGTTGCCATGATCGCAGGGGGATATGGGCTTCTTCAATACATGGGACGAGATATTATCTGGAGCAGTCCTGTCCAGCCTTATGGGGGAAGACCCGTTTCCTCTTTTGGAAATCCCAATTTTATGTCCTCCTATTTATTAATGGTTTGTCCCATTGCCACGGTGTTTGGATTTCGTTCCCAAGGAAAACAGGCTTGGGGTTATTTTTTGGTTGCGGTCATTTGCGTGGCTTCGGCATTGGGAACATTAACCCGTTCAACTTATGTTGGGCTTTTGGCTGCCTATCTTTTTTTGGGTTTCATTCTTTATAAAAAGGAGCATTTGCGTTATGTCAAATGGGCGGGTATTGCCCTCGGATGTATTTTCCTTCTTATTTTGATTTTCCCGGCCACACCGGTTAAGAGTGTTCAGTCCCCTTTGGCCCGTTTTCAGGAAGTGTTTGAAGCCATTCAGAGCGGGAAACCTTATGCCCCGTGGCATCAACGTATACTCATATGGTCATCGGCTTGGGATATGGTCCAGGAAAGGCCTCTCTTCGGAAAAGGGTGGGGATGTTTTGAATTGTTTTATCCCTTTTACCAAGGCCAATATATGTTAACCGAGCTTTTTGCTCGATTTCGGACCCATGCCAATAATGCGCACAATATTCTTCTGGAGGTTTGGGCCCAAGTGGGTTTTATCGGAACGGGTCTGGCCATTTTGCTGATGACCAACCTTTTTTGGGGCGGATGGATTATTTTCCGATCCAAAAAAGAAGGGCTCAGTCGGTTTTTGGTTGGTGCTCTCTTGGCCGGTTTTGTGGGAATGATGGTGGATAACTTTTTTGGAAACGTCTCTATCTTTTTTGCGGTTCCGGCTTTCCTTTTTTGGTGGAACATGGGGGCACTTTACAAAGAAGCCGATCAGATTGTGATTCAAGAGAAGCCTGTTTCACCTGGTTTGGGGCGAGGATTGCTTTTTATTTTTGGGGTGTTTTGTCTCTTGGTTATGGGCTATTTCGTCAAACGATGGAATCAGGAGGTTTATTATTTTAAGGGCTTTAAGGCATCCAAAGCAGGTCAGGTTGAAGTCTCTTATAAAAATCTCGAAAAAGCTTTCGGTTGGTTTGAAGGAGAAGTCAATTCCAATTATGAGCTTGGCAACAGCTATTCACGATTTGCCAAAGTCATGTTGGATAAAAAATATAAGGATCAGGCCAGACGGTTTCAAGAAAAAGCCGGGGATGCTTATTATGCCGCGATAAAAGCCAATCCCGGATATGATGAGGTCTATTTTAATTTGGGGATTATCCATTCCCAGTTGGGAGAAAAAGATAAAGCCATTGAATATCTTGAAATGGCGTTGTTTATGAATCCGCTCCTGAAAGATGCCTATACGTCGTTGGCAAATCTTTATTTGTCGAAAAAAGATTATGCAACGGTCGCAGGGTTATTTGAGAAAGCTGTTCTGACATTTTCCAAGGATGAAGAATTGTGGATCAATTTGGGTTTTGTATACACACGGCTAAACGAAGAAAAGCAGGGCGAAGAACTCAAAGAAAAAGCTTATCGCGCTTTTCGAGAAGCCTATCGATTGAATCCACAGTTTAAACAGGCTTATAGCAATCTGAGTCTTATATCCAAAGATTTGGGTCGCTCCGAACCTTTGCTAGAGGTTCCCTTGATAACGGAGCGGATGAAGAGCAGTCTTAAACAACGTGACTATGCTTCTGCTTATGACCAAACAAAAAAACTTGTTGCGTTGTTGCCTGACTATGCTGATGCCCATCTCTCTCATGGGAACATCCTGTTTTATTTGGAACGAAACGAGGAGGCCATTGAGGAGATTAAAACGGCCATAAAGTTGAAGCCTGGATTGGTAGACGCCCATATGAATTTGGGGAAAATTTACATAAAACTTAAAAAATTTGATTTGGCCAGAAGGCACTTCTCAGATGTTTTGAAATATGATCGGAAAAATGCCGCTGCCAAAGCGGCCCTGGCTTCCCTTCCAGAGTAGCCCCTCCTGTTTCTGTGTGATACAATAAAGGTTTATCCCTATTATCTTCGAGGAGTATATATGTCTGGGCATTCACGTTGGGCTGGCATCAAACACAAAAAGGCAGTTGTTGATGCCAAACGAGGAAAAATATTCACCAAAATTGTCAGAGAAATAATGGTGGCCGCTAAGAATGGGGGTGGTAAACCAGAAAATAATCCACGCCTGCGAAAAGCCATCGATGATGCCAAGGCGGCCAATGTCCCTCAAGACAATGTGAAACGAGCCATCCAAAAGGGAACAGGCGAACTTCCCGGTCAGTCTATTGAGGAATTGACCTATGAAGGGTATGGCCCAGGTGGGGTAGCGATTTTCATCGAAGCCACCACTGATAACAAGAATCGGACAACATCCCAAATTCGCCACCTTTTCTCGGAACACGGTGGGAATTTGGGCGAATCGGGGTGTGTGGCCTTTTTGTTTGATTCCAAGGGATATATTACCGTACCCAAAGAGTCTTTATCAGAAGAGAAAATGATGAGTATCGCAATTGAAGTAGGGGCTGATGATATAAAAACGGAGGAAGAGACCTACGAAATTTTCACCGATCCTGCCCAAATGGAATCCATCAAAGATAAGCTTCTTGCTGCTCAGGTTAAAATTGCCTCAAGCGAAATTTCTCTTATCCCCAAAAACTCGATTAAATTGGAAGGGGATGATGCCAAACGGTGTTTGGAGCTTATGGAGGCATTAGAAGAGCACGATGATGTTAAAACCTCAAGTGCCAATTTTGATATTTCAGACGAAATACTTCAAAAGGTGACCAATCAGGATAAATGAAAATTCTGGGAATTGATCCAGGCTTGGCGCGGTTGGGATGGTGTGTTTTGGAGGGGGAATCTGGCCAGCCTCAAAAAGTCCATTATGGTCTTATTGAAACAGAGGCCAAGCAGTCTCTCACTGAGCGTTTGACAAAGGCGTTTTCGGATTTGAAAAACCTCATCTCCCATTTTGAGCCTGATTCCCTGGCCTTGGAAACCCTTTTTTTTGTTAAGAATGCCAAAACCTTGGCACAGGTGGGGCACATTCGAGGCATCATTCTTCTTGCTGCTGGTCAAGAAAAGATTGAAGTTAGTGAATATGCTCCACGTCAGATCAAATTGTCGTTGACGGGATTTGGTGGCGCAGAAAAAAAACAGATGCAGTTGATGGTTCAGCGAATGTTGGGGCTTCCCTCTATTCCCAAACCAGATGATGTGGCTGATGCGTGTGCGGTGGCTCTTTGCCATTTGCAATTTGCCACTCATTTAAGAAAAGCCGCTGTTACCGTATAGACAAACAAAGGAGGAAGAAATTGATTTGCCAATTGCGAGGAAACTGTTGTGAAACCCATTTTGAAAAGGATTGCCTTCGCGTGGTCATCGATGTTCACGGTGTCGGATATGAGGTGTTTATGCCAAAATCCTCTCAAGGCCATCTTCGGGAAGGCCATGTCTACACTGTTTTTATATCAGAATCGGTGACCGCTTTTGATGGTGCCACCACGCTCTATGGATTTTCCAGTCAGGAAGAAAAAGACTTTTTCAAACGCATTCGTGAAAATGTGGGGGGGATGGGCCCCAAAAAGACGTTGGAATGCCTTGATAAAATCAACAAATCTCTTCCGGATTTTAAAAGGGCCATCATTGACCAAGATACCCGAATCCTGGTGTCGGTTTTTGGATTTACCAAAAAAACCGCAGAGAAATTGGTTCTTTCATTAAAAGGAAAAATTGATTCTTGGATCGTCTCAGGTACCCCAAAATGGGTGGATGCGATTCAATCATCGGATGTGTCCGATGCCCTTTCAGGATTGATAAACTTGGGTTACCGAGAAGATGAAGCAAGAGAAATGGTAACCGAATCCAAAAAGAAATTGGGTGTGAAAGCCGGCACCGAAGCCATATTACAGGAAGCCCTCCGATTGTTGGGCACCCGAATTGGTTCATAAGGAGTCTCCTTCATGAGTCTAGAAAACGTGACATCACGTGAGGTTATTCAACCCCAAGCTGCTTTGGGTGAAAAACAAGCCGAGAGCCGCTTGCGGCCCGAGCGTCTTGACCAGTTTATTGGGCAAGAGAAGTTAAAGAAGAATCTTCAGGTTTTTTTAAGGGCTGCCAAAGAACGGAAGGAGGCATTGGACCATGTTTTGTTTTGTGCACCTCCAGGACTTGGGAAAACAACCCTTGCCAATATTATTGCCAAAGAAATGGGAGCCAATTTGCGTCAGACCTCCGGTCCCGTAATGGAACGGGTGGGAGATCTGGCCGCTTTGTTGACCTCTTTGGCTGGTGGCGATGTCTTTTTTATTGATGAGATTCACCGGTTAAACAGGACTGTTGAAGAGGCATTGTACCCCGCATTAGAAGATTTCAACCTGGATATTGTTGTCGGACAAGGTCCTTCTGCAAAGACAGTTAAGTTGCCTTTACCCAACTTTACCCTGATTGGGGCCACGACTCGCTCTGGGCTCTTAACCAGTCCCCTTCGAGATCGATTTGGAATTGTTTTCTATCTGGATTTCTATGAAACATCGGAATTGGCCCAGATTGTGAACCGATCCGCACAAATTCTCAAGATAGAGGTGGAAAATTCGGCTGCGTTAGAAATAGCCAAACGTTCTCGTGGGACCCCACGTATTGCCAATCGCCTTCTTCGTCGGGTTCGTGATTTCGCTCAACTTGAGAAAGGTATTGTTTCATTAAAGATTACGCAAAAAGCGCTTCAAGCTTTGGAGGTTGATGAGGCCGGTCTTGATCGAATGGATCGTAAGATTCTTGAGGTCATCATCGAAAAATTTTCAGGAGGACCCGTGGGATTGGACACCTTATCAGTGGCTGTTAGTGAGGAACGGGATACCGTTGAGGATGTTTATGAACCCTTCCTCATAAAAGCAGGTTTTCTCGCGCGAACACCGCGTGGTCGTGTGTTGACCCCGCATGCTTATCGTCATTTTGGGAAAATACCTCCTGAAAGAACCAAAAAGGAACTCTCTTTATTTTCATGATATCGAAAAAAAATCTTCTTCCTCTTTTCTTGGGAGGGTTCATTTTGGGTGGATGCGCCTCCACCCTGCCTCCTCCAAAGATTTCAAAACTTCCAATTGTTCACAAGGTTGAGGTTGATGAAAAAGTTTCTTCACAACCTTCTGATATGAACCGCTTGGTTTTGGTTGGGCTAAAGGTCAATGTCCCCGAGATGGGGATCTCATGCAAAGGATCGTTTTCGGTAAAAGATTTGACCACCGGGTTTGTTAAGGAATTGAAGGAGGAAAAAATTCAAATTTCTGCTCGGTCATTTGGAATCGTCCTGAATGGAAAATCCTTTGGTCGAAAAGTTGTCATTTCTCCTAGGAATTCGACGGAATATATATCCTTTGGGTCTCGAAAAGTTCGGGGAAAACTAAAGGCCATCGCATCACACGAATCAAAAGTGACCATTGTAAATGAACTGGACTTGGATGCTTATCTCAAGGGAGTTCTTCCCCGTGAAGTAATTGTCACTTGGCCAAAGGAGGCTTTGAAAGCCCAAGCTGTCGCAAGTCGAACCTATTTGATTTCCCATCTTGGTCGTCATAAAAAAGAGGGATTTGATGTTTGTTCCGATGTTCACTGTCAAGTTTATGGGGGCGTCAACAGAGAGCATCCCCAAACCTCAAAAGCGGTAGAAGAAACCAGAGGGGAAATCCTGGAATACAATGGCAAACCCATTCAGTCCTTCTTCCATGCTTGTTGCGGTGGTCACACGGAAAAAGTTGGAGCCGTCTGGGGATCTCAAAACAAACCTTATTTGCCTGCCAAAAGATGTGGATATGGAAAAGCGGCTCCTTGGTACAACTGGTCACTCAATATGTCAAATGGGGAAATCCTCTCTCTCCTTAAAAAACCCAGGCTGGTTAAAGGAAGTCAATTGAAATCGATCAAAGTCAAAACAAAGAGCAAATCGGCCAGGGCGGAGGTTATAACGGTAACAACGGAGAAGGGTTCTTTTAATGTCTCTGGCAATGCTTTTCGGTTGGCTCTTCATCCCGAAAAGATTCGAAGTACCCTTTGGACCAATCTTTCAAAGAAAAAAAATGGATATCATTTTGAAGGTCGTGGATGGGGACATGGAGTGGGTCTATGCCAATGGGGTGCCAGGGGGCAGGCCTTGCAAAACTTGAGTTACAAAAAAATATTGGGTTTCTATTATCCTGAAGCCAAACTGAAAAGTTGAAAACGTTGACATCCTTCCGAATTGATCCGGATACACTTGATTTTGAACTTCCTGAAAACTTGATAGCCCAAGAACCCCTCCCGAAAAGAGATCATGCGCGGTTGATGGTTCTTGACCGAGTAAGTGGTTCGCTCCAGCATAAAAAATTCTTTGATTTAAAAAATTACCTGAAAAAAGACGATGTGGTGGTTATCAACAAAGCCCGTGTCAATCGGGCCAAATTCATCGGGAAGAAATTAACTGGGGGACATGTTGAGATCGTATTGATTGCTCCTGAAGGGGATCCTCTTACTTGGCGATCTTTGGTTCGGCCGATGTTAAAACCAGGAACCGTTTTTAAATTGACAAATGGTGTGGGTGTTCGATTGATAGGGCGTAACAAGGAAGGGGAAAATATCCTTGTTTTTGATGGGGGGAATCCTCGGGATTTGATGGCGAGTATGGGAGCCATGCCACTTCCTCCTTATATCAAACGAAAAAGTGATGATCCCCGCCGGAAAAAGGATTTTGATGATTATCAAACGGTTTATGGAGAAGTGGACGGTTCGCTCGCGGCCCCAACAGCGGGATTGCATTTTACCCCTGAATTGCTCGCAGATATAAAATCGATGGGAGTGACCATAGTTGAGGTAATTCTGCATGTGGGGTGGGGAACCTTTCGGCCCATTCGAGAATCGGTTGAGAACCATCATATGCTTCCGGAACAATATGAAATCTCAACCGAAAATATTGGATGTCTGATGGAGAGTAAAAAAAGAAACCGTCGGATAATTTCCGTTGGAACAACATCGACACGTGTTTTAGAATCATTGGAACAATTTCGACCCGAAGGACCCATCAAGGGAGAGACAAATTTGTTTATAAAACCTGGTTTTTCTTATAAATGGATTACCGGATTGATTACGAATTTTCATGTTCCCAGATCAACCCCCATCGCCCTTACTGCGGCTTTCTCAGGATTAAGCCATTTGGAAAAAGCGTACGAGGAGGCGATTGGGCAACAGTATCGCTTCTTCTCATACGGCGATGCGATGTTGATAATCTAACTGGTCCGATAAAGGAAATTTATAAAAAGTATGACCCCTTTTTCTGTTGAACATAGAGATCCCAAAAGCAAGGCCCGAGCAGGTCGGTTGATAACCCCTCATGGTGTGATCGAAACCCCGGTCTTTATGCCCGTGGGAACACAGGCCACCGTGAAAACCATGTCTTCAGATGAGATCGAGAATATGGGGTATCGTATTTTGTTGGCCAATACGTACCATCTTTTCCTTCGTCCTGGATTGGAAACACTTCAAAAATTGGGTGGCCTTCATCAATTTATGTCATGGCCCGGCGCCATTCTCACCGATTCCGGAGGTTACCAAGTTTTTTCTTTGGCCACGCGATGTCAATTGTCTGAAGAGGGGGTTGTTTTTTCGTCTCACGTTGATGGGAAAAGACAGAAATTGACCCCAGAGATCACAACCGAATTTCAATTCAACATCGGGTCCGATATTGCCATGTGTCTGGATGATTGCCCACCCTATCCTTCTTTGAAGAGAGACGCCAAAGAAAGCATGGAGCAGACACTCCGTTGGGCAAAACGTTGCAAAATGACATATGAAACGTGGTTAGAGGCCCATCAGGCAAATCCGCTTCTCTTTGGAATTACGCAAGGAGCCAGTTTCACGGATCTTCGTGAAGAGTCAACGCAAAAAACCGTTGAAATTGGATTTCCTGGTTATGCCATCGGGGGGCTTGGCGTAGGAGAACCAAAAGAGATGACCTGGTCATTGTTGGAGGCCAGCCTTCGGCCTCTTCCGGAGAAAGCCCCTCATTATCTCATGGGATTTGGACAGCCCGAAGATTTTTGGGAGGGTGTTCAACGTGGAGTGGATATGTTTGATTGTGTGTTGCCGACGCGGAATGGTCGCAATGGCCAAGCCTTCACATCCAGGGGACGCCTTCAGATTACCAATGCTCCGTTCCGAGAAGACACCCAACCTCTCGATCCCCATTGTTCCTGTTTAACCTGTCAACGTTATTCAAGGGGATACCTGTTTCATCTTTTTCGAGCCGGAGAGCTGTTGGGTCCTCGCCTGATAACTTTACACAACCTGTTCTATATGATAAGTTTGCTTCGAACAATCCGAAAATCGATCATTGATGGTCATTTTCAGGAAGAAAAAGAGAAATTTCTGGAGACTTATAAATCAAGTGAAAACGCCATTTGCTAGATTTCGTTGGATAGGCTTCTCTTTCCTTGTTTTTGCTTTTGTTCTTTTTTTTGGCATTAACTGGATAAAATCAGCCGAACTTAAAAAGCCGAGCAAAAAAGTTTTACGAGCCTCCTGGAAAATTATTCAAGAATCTCTCACAAGTAACGATTCAAAAATTCGTGAAGACGCGGTCAAGGCCCTCGAGTTGATTTCCAGTGAATCCGCGGTGAATTCTCTGATTTCATCTCTTAGGGATGAAAGCGACTATGTCAAGATTTGGGCTGCTCGTGGTTTGGCTCGGAAAGGAAGCTCAGCGGGAAAAGAGACCCTTCTTTCGATACTTTTGTCCTCCTCAAATAATAAGGAAGATGCAGCAGGATCCTTGGCTGCTTTAATGAGATTAAGAGCCTTGGCCCGAGGAAGGGTTCGCGGAGAGGCCGCCAAGGTTTTGGGTATGATTAATGATCCAGAACTCATTCCCGTCCTAAAAGAAGCCAAAAGAGATAGCGATGGACGGGTACGGGATGGGGCGGCGGTGGCATTGGCTATTATGGGGGATAATAGTGAAACAATTGTTTTTTCGAGTGCTCTCACAGATCAAGACAAAGGAATTCGGTTGGCAGCGGTAGAAGCCCTTGAGTCAATAAAAGATCCCAATTCCCTTGATGTCCTACTTCATGTTGTTGGTGACCCCGAAGAGGAAATTCGAAATATGGCTGTTCGTGCGTTAGGGGGAATTAAGTCGGAAAAAGCAACAGAACCGCTTACCCGGAGATTAACCGATCAAAGTGGACTCGTCCGTGAAAGTGCCGCATGGGCCTTGGGTGAGGTGGCCAATCCCATAAGAATTCCTCACTTGAAAGCCTCTCTTTCCGATCCCAATGTTTTTGTTAAGTTGGCAGCGGCGGAAGCGTTAGGTAAAATGGGTGACGACTCAGGGCTCCCGGTATGTGAAGAAGCGTTAAATTCCAATGATATCGATGCGCGGATTCGGGCCGCCAGATCAATAGGGTACATTTCTGAAAAAAACGCTCAGAGTTTGGCAATAAAAACCTTAAACGATGGAAATGAAAAGGTTCGTTTGGCGGCAGCAACATCAATTTTTCGACAGCTAAAGAAATGATATAAGTAAGGATAAGGCAATTTAAAAGGATAATGCAAAATAATATGAAAAACATCATACTCACTCTTCTCTTTTTTCTCATCACAATGGTGAACAATGGATTTGCTATGGCAGGCCGACCCAATGCCGATCCCAATGCCCCGGCTCCTCCTGGATGGGTTTCCTTTGCTCCCCTAATTTTTATTGTGTTTGTTTTTTATTTTCTGATCATCCGGCCCCAGTCCCGACAACGGAAGGAAAGACAACAGGTCCTTGAGAACCTAAAAAAAGGGGATAAAATAATTACGCAAGGCGGAATATTTGCCACAATTGTTAATATTGGTCCCAATTCCTTGGATATAAAAATTAACGAAGATACCAGAGTAAAAATTCAGAAAGGTGCTGTTGCTGATGTCGTTGTGGAAAAACCGCAAGCAGCCATTCCAGAAAAAGTGACAACGGGAACCAATTAAAAATGAAAAGCATTCTATTTTTAGAAATAAAGGAGGGTTCGGTTTGGACACCAAATTAACATGGAAAGTCCTTATTCTGGGAGCGGTCGTTTTGTTTGCTGGATTTAAGCTCTACCCGAATTTTCTTTGGTATAGCTTCTCCGTTGAAGAGAGACGGGAACAATCCCAACTCAACAATCCCTTGTCAAAAAAAGTTTTCCCTCTTGGTCTTGATCTTCAGGGCGGCGTTCATTTGGTATACAAGTTGGACACCAGCAAGTTAGAAGATCTTAGCGATGAGAATGTGCGACGGGCCCTTGAGCAGAACATGGTGGTGATCAATAATCGAATTGATGCTCTTGGTGTGGCCAATCCCTTTGTGGCACGTCAAGGAAAAGAATTTGTCGTGATTCAGCTTCCAGGCGTCTATGAAAGCGAACAAGCCAAGAAAATTATTGGAAAAACGGCTTTATTGGAATTTCGGTTGGTTAAAGAAAATGAGGTCCTAATTGAAATAACTCAAAAAATTGAGGAGAGTGGTCTTAAACACAATGAAATTTTAAAGAATGGGCTTCCAGAAGAAATTGAAAAATTAATACCCGAGGGGACTGATCTCGTTCCAGTTAGGGAAGGAGGTTATCTTCTTGTCACAGATAAAGCTGATTTGACTGGTAAATACCTTAAATTGGCGCGAGTGGAACTGGGTAGCTCATATCAAGTCGGAGGGTTGTCTATCGGATTTGAACTTGATTCAGATGGGGCCAAACTATTTGAACAATTAACAGCGGCACATATAAATGAACGTCTGGCCATTATTTTAGACGATCTTATCCAATCGGCTCCTCGGATCGAGTCCCGTATTCCCGGTGGACGCGGACAAATTACGGGGAACTTTTCTTCCCAAGAAGCCAAACTTTTGGCAAATGTGCTCAATTCCGGTAACCTGCAAGCTCCTATGATGGTCGTCGAAGAACGAAGTGTGGGGCCTCAAATGGGAGAAGATTCCATCCGGGCGGGTCTTCAAGCGATACTCATTGGATTTCTTTTCGTCATTGTCTTTATGATTTTTTACTACCGGGTATCTGGTATCTTGGCTGATATTGCTCTGATTTTAAATTTGGTCTTGCTTATGGCTACTCTTTCGGCTTTGAAGGCCACCTTAACGCTGCCTGGTATTGCGGGAATCATCTTGTCTTTGGCCATGGCTGTTGATGCCAATATTCTCATCTTGGAACGAATTCGAGAGGAGATGGCCAAAGGAAAACAAATCAAATTTGCCGTTGATGAGGGATACGCCAAGGCCTTTTCTGCTATTTTGGATGGAAATCTGACGACCATCTTTGCCGCAGCTTTTCTTTTTCAGTTTGGTTCGGGACCTGTTCGTGGTTTCGGTGTGACGTTGATGTGGGGTTTGATCATCTCGATGATTACCGCCTTTGTGGTGACCAAAATTTTCTATGAACTTTGGTTTTCAATTTATAAACCAAAATCCTTGAGTGTTTAAATTATGAGATTCTTTGAAACAGCCAATATCGATTTTATGGGAAAAAAGAAGGTTTATTTCTTTGTTTCCTTGTTTCTCATCCTGTGTTCCATTGGTGCCTTGATTGCCCATAAAGGCCCGGTTCTTGGAATTGATTTTCGCGGTGGTACCTTTTTGCAGGTTGGATTTAAACAGATTCCTCCGCTTGAGCAAGTTCGCGGTGCCCTTTCTAAGGATAATTGGGAAGGATTTACATTGCAGACGCAGCCAAGCAACAACAGTATTATTATTCGCGTCAAACAAGGTGAGAGTTCAAAAGAGGATATCGCCGGAAGAGTTTTGGAGACCCTGAAGGGAGAATTCGGTGACGCGGTGAATCCGGTTCCTGAACGAATCGAATTTGTCGGACCTGTTATTGGTCGAAAGTTGATTACAGATACATTGAAAGCCATTTTTGGATCATTGATAGTGATCGTTATCTTTATTGCCTTTCGGTTTAAGAAATGGATCTGGGGGTTTGCTGGTGTGGTGGCCTTGGCCCATGATGTTTTTGCAACGATTGGTTTTTTAACCCTGTTAAATGTTGAAATTACATTGGTTGTGATTGCCGCCTTGTTGACCCTTGCAGGTTATTCTATTAATGACACCATTGTCATTTTTGATCGGGTCAGGGAAAATATTCGCTCTGCTCGAAAGGAAACCCCAAAGCAAATTATCAATCGAAGTTTGAATGAGACACTGGCAAGAACCGTCAATACCTCTCTTACCACAATTTTGGCGGCCACAAGTTTGTTGGTGTTCGGAGGAGAAGTTATACATGATTTTGCGTTGGCGTTGGCTTTCGGTATCCTAATTGGAACCTACTCCAGTATTGCTGTTGCCGTTTCTTTGGTTCACCTTTTTCAGTACAAAAACAAATAAATCAGTGTTGAGGTCTTGATTTGAAAGTTAAAAAGTTTCGAATTCGCCCTCGTATCCCAACCGTTAAACGAATCTTAAAATCATTATTAGGAACAAAACAGCTTCCTGTTGAGTTGGAGTCGTCTGTTGAGAAGGAATCTGAGGATTTCTTGAATCATTGTTCCCCAACGGCTTTTTATCAAACATGGCCCTTGGATGATATTGAGCAGGAAATGCGAAATGTTTTTGAGGATACCAGGGCCAAGAAGGCGGTTTCTTTTTCCGCAATGATCTCTACCATCGGGGCCGAATCAGAAGAGTTGATATCGCAATCCTTAATGAAAGGAGAAACCAATCAAGCCAACCTTTTAACAGCGTTGGGTGAGGAGACCGCAGATTTATCCCAGCAATTTCTTCTTCGGTTGTTGGTCGAAGATGCCAAACAGGATGATTGTGAGATTGGCGACCCTATCTTAATCAAGGATGGGCCCCTCCTCGACAACATCATAACGAAGATGGGAGCTGAAAAAGAAAATGTTTCCCTGGATTCTGCCGGGCATTTGACACCACGCTTTACCCGCGTGTCCCTGGCCGCCTGGATACCCGTATCAAAGAAACGCAACCAACACCCTTTAATAAAAAGAGGAAGATAAAGGGTTTCTTAATACCCACATCCAATAATTTCTCTCCTTATCAATCGGAAGATCACATCATGAAGGTTAAAAAAAATCACGCTACCTGGATTCATTCTCTTGTGTCATTTTTGGGAACGGGATTTCTCTACCTTGTTGGAAAAACAACCCTTGTGAAGAAAGTTGATGATCCAGCCTATCTGGAATACCGTCGCCTTAAGAAACCGATAATTTATGCTTTGTGGCACAATACCCAAGTTTTTTTGGCTTATGCTCACAGAGGGGAACGTGTTTTTATCATGGTGAGTCGAAGTCGGGACGGGGAATACATTGCTCAGGTGATGAAGCATATGCGGTTAATCCCAGTTCGTGGATCAACCACGCGAGGGGGAGATCAGGCTCTTCGTGAAGTCATTCGTCTTCTCGAAGAGGGAAAACAAGTTGGATTTACTCCTGATGGACCAAAAGGGCCCCCTCAAACAGTTCATGGCGGTGTTGTGATGGCCGCTAAGATGTCTGGTTGTCCGCTTGTTCCGACAACGGTACGACATCGGCGAAAAATTGTTTTTAATAGTTGGGATAAATTCATGCTACCCCTTCCCTTTGGTCGAACCATCTTGGGACATGGAAAACCCGTCCTAATTAACAAGGAAACCTCAGATGAGGACGCCAAAGAAATTATTCGTAAAGGGCTCAATCAAATTGAAAAAGAATCGGATGAGGCTTTAAGACAGGCTTCTTCTTGGCTCGGTTGCTTCACTGGGCATCTCATTCGATGTCTTTATAGTGGATTGAGTTTTCTTCTTGTTCCACTTTGGTTGCCTTTTCTTTTTATGCGATACGGAATCAAACGGTCCTTTCAAAATATGAAGCAACGCCTTGGCGCTTTTCAAGTGCCCCCAAATCCCCAAACCAAACGTTATTGGTTGCACATTGCTTCTGTGGGGGAATGGCAGGCCGTAAAACCGTTTCTTGCGGAGCTCAAATCGGATAAAGATATTAATCTTTTTTTGACTGTTACCTCTCCGGAAGCCTTAAAATTGATTTCTAAGGAGGAACCCAATTTCCCCTGCTCTCTTTTGCCAGTGGATCTTCCTTGGATAATGAAGAGATGGATCAAACGTGTAAATCCCCATGTTGTCTTTATTGTTGAAACCGAACTTTGGCCCAATATGATTCATCGTCTTCATAAGGACAATGTCCCTGTTTTTCTTATCAATGGACGGTTGTCTTCTAGGAGTATGAATCGTTGGAGATGGTTTAAACCTCTTGTTCAGAATACACTCGAGGGATTTTCTTCCATATATGCCCGTTCTCAGCAAGATGCCAAGCGATTTGAGACACTCGGATATCCCAAATCCCGTATTGAAGTGACAGGTAACCTTAAGATCGATAATTATCAGATTACAGAGGAGAGCCGTAAAAAAGAAAAGAGAAAGACCTTGTTTGGATCTGAAGAGGGATTGATTGTTGTTGGGGGAAGCACACAAGAAGGGGAGGAAGAAGTCCTTTTGAAAATTTTGGACAATAGAGAATCCAATTCCGTAAAACTGATTTTGGCGCCCAGGCGGATGGAACGGGTGGCCCCGTTGGTTCGCTTGTTGAGCGGGCAAAAACAATCATGGACTTTGTGGAGTCGCGCCAAGAAACCCAAGATCTGGGTAACCAATATTTTGTTGGTTGATACCTTGGGCGATCTGAAAGATCTCTATCAGACGGCTGATGTGGCTTTTATTGGAGGCAGTCTTCTGCCCAAAGGAGGGCAGAATCCACTGGAGGCGGCCAGCGTAGGTGTTCCTGTTCTGTTTGGCCCGTGGATGGACAACTTTGCTGAAGAAGCAAAAGAATTAATGGAAAGGGAAGCGGCCTGGACGGTGAAGGATGAAAATGATTTCCTTCAGAAATGCCATCATCTCATCGGGAATCCTGATAAGAGAGAACAAATGGGCAAGAAAGCTTTATCTTATGTTGGCTCCAAACAAGGGGTTGCTATTCGGACCCTGGATAGTTTAAAGAGTCAACTTCATCTCTAAATAATTTATATGAGTTCAAAAAAAATACTTGTCATTCGGTTTTCAAGCTTGGGGGATGTTGTTCTCTCAACAGCACTTCTTCCGAACCTCAAGAAGAAGTGGCCGGATTCTCAGGTTTCTTTTTTAACCAAATCAACCTATGCTTCTGTTTTTGATAGGAATCCCTTTGTCGATCATGTCTATATTTTTGATGCGTCCCGACAGACTTTTTCTCAGTTGACCAAGGAAATCAGGTTGGAGAATTTTGATATGGTTATCGATCTGCATAACAATGTGAGATCTTGGTTTATTTGTTTTATGGCAAGGGCCGCTGAGACCATAAAGGTCGAGAAGCTGGATTGGGCCAGGCGGAAATTGGTTTGGTTTAAACGAAAGTCAAAAGTGTTGGATAAATCATTTCGTGAAAGGGTATTGGATTGTTTGGTTCCTCTCGGAGCCACGGTTGAAAGTCCCGAGTCACAACTTTTTCCTTCCTTGGATCGCCAGCTTGAAGAGACCTTTTCTCTTTCCTCTCACAAAAACTTGATCGGATTGGCGCCAGGGGCCAAGCATGCCACCAAGAGATGGACCATCGACGGATTTGTTGAGGTCGCCAATCGATTGGGTGCCATTCCAGATTCAAAAATTCTCCTTCTTGGAGACAAATCAGACGAAGAAATTTCAAGGGAAATATCCAAGCGAATTCGGGTTCCTTGTGAGAGTTTAACAGGATGGACCTCTTTGTCAGAACTCATTGCAATTATTTCCAAACTTAGACTCCTCATTACAAATGATTCTGGATTGATGCATATTGGTGAGGCATTAAATATTCCTCTTGTGGCGCTTTTCGGCCCAACGGTCCGCGCTTTTGGCTTTGCACCTTATCGGAGAACATCGAGAGTTGTGGAGGTGACAAATCTCCCCTGTCGGCCATGCTCTCTTCATGGAGAGGAGCGATGCCCACTAAAGCATCACCGCTGTATGAAGGATCTTGATGCAAATGCGGTTCTCTTGGCCAGCTCCATGTTGCTTGAAAAAGGTGAAACCCGTGAAAATTCTTTAGAGGATTGTCCAATATGAAAATTCTTATTCTCAATGATGAACGGTGGGATTCAGGCATAACAGGATATTTTCTTAAGGTTGCATCTCTTCTGGCTGAAAACGGAGATGAGGTGGTGTTGGGAGTCAGACCCGAAAGCAAATCGGAAAAACAGGCCAAAAAATTAAGCCTAAAAACCGAAAGTGTGTCCAACTTTTTTGATGTTCGCCGCCTTCTGAAAGCCCATCAATGGGATTTGATCAATGTTCATACGGGGCGCACCCATTCTTGGACTGTTCTTGCCCAAAAGACATTGTCCCAAAATAAAAGGCGACCTGTGGTGCGAACCCGGGGAGATGCCAAGCCCCTGAAAATTCATCCTCTGTCCCGGTATATATATAAACAGACCACCGCTGTAATAACGGCATCTGATCACATAAGAAATCAGTATGAAATCGGATATGGATTCAACGAAGAACAACTGAGAACCATCTATCCTTCTGTTTCGCCTCCGTCGATGTCAAGCCCACTGCCGATTTTTCGGGTTGGTATCCTGGGGCGTTTGGATCCGGTTAAAGGACACACGTTCTTTTTGGAGGCCGCCTCTCAGGTTTTAAAGGAAATACCCATGGTTCAATTTTTTGTTGCAGGTAAAGAAGCGAACCTCTCTGTGGCTCTATTAAAGAACCATGCCCAACAACTTGGTATTGAATCTTCTGTTCATTTCTTGGGCTTTCATCCTTCAGCAGCAGATTTTGTCAAAAGTTGTACGGTTGGTGTCATCTCTTCTATTGGGAGTGAAGAGGTTTCTCGGGTGTGTTTGGAATGGATGGCAGGCGGTCGGCCTGTTGTTGGAACCTTGGTCGGATGTCTCTCCGAGCTAATTGAACCAGGGGAGACTGGTTTGATTGTTTCCCCAAATGATTCCATCACTTTGGGAAAGGCCATCTTAAGAATATTGAGAAATTCTGACTTGGCATCAAGATGGGGGCAGAATGCGCGGAATGTGATCGATCGCCGGTTCTCTCCTGAAATCCAACTTGAGAAAACGGTTCACTTATTTAAATGGGCCCTTCAGCAACATGGTTAACAGACCACTTCGTGTCGCTCATATCAACACCGAAAAAACATGGAGAGGAGGGGAACAACAAGCCTTTTCTCTTATCCAGGGTCTTAATAGAAAGGGACATACCAATTGGGTGGTTGCACGGAAAAACTCCCTTTTCTTTGAACGAACCAACAATGCGGGGATGTCTGTCCACGCTGTTCGCCCTTTTGCGGAATGGGATTTTTTGACCGCCTGTTCTGTTCGTCGATGGTTGATTCGGGAAAAGATTGATATTGTTCATGCCCATGCTTCTCATGCCGCTTCTCTTGGTGCCCTTGCCACGTTGGGAACACAGATTCCCCTTGTCATCAGCCGTCGGGTTGATTTTCATTTATCCAATAATCCTTTTTCCAAATGGAAATACAATCGAGCCAAGAAAATCTTGGCGATTTCAAAAGGTGTCCGGCATGTTCTTTTAGAGGACGGTATTCTTGGAGAGAACATTGAGCTGGTTCCAAGTGGGATTGATTTTTCTCGATACCAAGGTGTCGCAAAGATCTCTCACGAAGAAATGGGAGTGCCAAAAGATTCTTTTGTCATAGGCCAAGTTGCCGCACTGGAAGATCACAAAGACCAAGAAACCTTCTTAAAGGCCATGTCTCTTTTGAAAAAGGATATTCCGCAGGCCCGGGCGGTTTTGGTGGGTAATGGTTCTTTGTATTCCCATCTTCAAGATCTCACCAAATCACTCGAATTAGAGGAAACGGTTTTCTTTTTGGGGTACCAAGATAAGCCGCTAAACTTTTTGGCGGGATTTGATGTGTTTTGTCTTTCATCCAAACTGGAAGGTCTTGGAACGTCTCTTCTGGATGCCATGGCGTTAAGAGTTCCTGTGGTGGCCACCCGAACGGGGGGCATTCCTGAGATTGTTGAAAATGGTGAAACCGGTTATCTTGTGTCCCCGCGCAATCCATCAGAATTGGCAGGGGCCCTATCTCACCTTATTGAATCTGGTCAGCCATCCCCCAAAATCCTTCAGAATGCGTTCGAAAAAGCAAAAAAGTTCGAAATTATTCACACCATTTCTAAGACAGAGGAAATTTATAGATATCTATCAAATAAGCGAAACATATTGTAAAATAGCATCGAAATAAGATTTACCCATTAAAAATTTTACTAAAGTAACATATTATCCACAGAGTTATCCACAGAATCCACAAATGTCAAACAAAGTTCTTCCAAATCCGGGAAAATCAGTAGAAATGGTATTATTGGATTCTATGAATTTGCTTAATCAACTCTCTGTCATTATCATTACCAAAAATGAAGAAAGGGACATTGAAGACTGTTTGAAAAGCGCGAAAGGCTTGGCCGGAGAGATCGTGATAGTCGATTCGGGATCAGGTGACCGAACATTGGAGATATGTAAGCGGTATACCGATCAGATCTATCATCGGGACTGGACAGGTTACAGTGATCAAAAACAATTTGCGTTAGAGAAGGCCAAGGGACCTTGGATCTTGAATATCGATTCAGATGAACGGATCTCACCCCAGCTAGCCGATGAAATGAGGACTGTTCTTCTCGAGGACCAGGAAGATAATGCCAACGATGGGTACGCTATCCCTTTTCAACATTATTTTTTGGGTAAAAGGCTTCGATTCGGAGGGGCCTATGGGGAGACCCACGCTCGATTGTTTAAAAAAGAGAAAGCCCGGTATGGACAAGACAAGATTCATGAGGGCATTCACATCGATGGAATTATAGGGAAATTGAGTTATCCAATTCATCATTATAGTTACCATTCGATTGATGAATACCTGGAGAAATGTAACGAATATACTTCCCTTATAGCAGAAAAGAAATTTGCCAAAGGAGAAAGGTTCCATTTTTGGAACCATTTTCGTCTTCCCTATGAGTTTGTTGTTCGATATTTTTTGAAATTGGGATTTCTGGATGGTTCCAAAGGTTTGGTTTATGCCATTCTCTCTTCCTATTATTTTTGGTTAAAATATTTGAAATTACTTGATTTAGAAAGGAGTCAAAATTGATCCCACCTGGTTTTTGGTTATCTGGTTTAGGTCTTATTGCGGGTAGTGCCTTAAGTGCGCGTTGGAATTGGTGGAGACGGCTTCGGCCGGGAATTCCCATCCTTATGTACCATAAGGTGGGCATCCCTCCCCAAGGGTCACAATTGAAAAAATTGTGGGTATCCCCTCAGAAATTTCGAAAGCAGATGGCCTATCTTTCTGATGAGGGTTACCATCCTATTACGTTCAATGATATTTATGACCATTGGGATGGGATTCGGCCTTTGCCCTCTAAACCCATGGTGATTACGTTTGATGATGGGTATGCCAACAATTACACAGAGGCCTACCCCATCCTAAGGGACTTTGGTTTTCGTGCCGTCATTTTTGTGGTTGCCCAAACAGTGGGTTGGGATAATCACTGGCACAATCCCAAGACCGAAGTTCGTATTCCGATGATTTCGTGGGCACAATTAAAAGAATTGCAAAAAGCAGGATGGGAAATTGGATCCCACACCATGAATCACCCCAACCTCACCACATTGAATTTGGATAAAGTTCGTATTGAGGTGGAAAAAAGTCGACGTATCATTGGCGAATTTCTGGATGAGATACCCATGACCTTTGCCTATTCATATGGTAAAGGGGAGGATGATCCTGATATTCGAGAAATTGTGAAATCAACAGGATATCGGTTGGCGGTGGGTGTTCACTCTGGCAAATGGCCAATTGAAAAATTTAAAACCAATCCGTATCAGCTTCCCCGTGTTTTTGTTCGAGGGGACGAAAATATGGTTGATTTTCATCTGCAAATGACGCGTGGTCAGTCTCGGCTGTAATTGGCATTAAATGGTTACCCGCCTTGTCCTTTTCTTTTCGAGTCTTCTTTATCAGATTGGTCTTTCCTTTGATCGGTGGCGAAAGTCGAAGAATGCTGTTCGACTTCCGCGGCCTGTTATCTCCATTGGAAATATAACGGTGGGGGGAACAGGAAAGACACCTCTCCTCATTCGTCTCGCAGAAGACCTCAAAAAATACAATGTCAAACCCGTGGTACTGTCTCGGGGATACCGTGGCCCTTTTCGGATTTCATCTCGCCCTCAAATTATTCTGGGATCAGATGTGCCAATGGAAGAGGGATTGAATGATGAAGCTTTTCTTGTGGCCGAACGGCTGGTTGATGTTCCTGTGGGAGTGGGGGTCAACCGTGGAAAAGTGGGGCAGATGCTTATCGATTCGGTTCCCCTGGATTTGTTTATCTTGGATGATGGATTTCAACATTGGCTTCTGCGACGGGATTGGGATATCGTTTGCATTGATACCACCAATCCATGGGGTGGGGGGGCTCTCCTCCCAAAAGGGCGGCTTCGAGAGAAGATCACGTCTCTGCGTCGGGCCAATGTTGTTGTATTGACACGCTGTGAACTGAGTTCCGCTGATAACGTAAAAGAGTTGATATCAAAGATTCAAGGTGTCAATCCCAAAGCCTTAATCCTACGAACACAATTTGTTTCCTATTTGATTAATTCAAAAGATCACAAACTCATGCCCGAAAACTTTTTACATGGGAAAAAAGTGGTTGTTCTTTCTTCCGTTGGGAATCCATCCTCGTTTGAATTGGCGGTTATGAAAATGGGGGGCTCCCTTTTTTCTATTCGATTCCCTGATCATCACCCCTATCAAGATTCTGATGGAGATCGGGTTCGATCCATTGTTGAAAAGGAAAAGGCGATTGTGGTCACAACCGAAAAAGATTGGATGAAGCTAAAAAGAGGACGTTGGATGGAAACCAATCCCCAAATGGCCTTTTATATTTTAAAAATAAATATCAAATTTATGGAGTCGGACGAAAATCTTTGGATTCGGTCACTTCAGCCATTTCTTCGTAGGTAACCGAGATTTTGGAATGATGAAAAAACTGAAATTCTGTTTGGAGTACAGCGGAATCCTTGTCGTTGACCTGTTTTTTATCTGCTTGCCTGAGAATCTGGCTTTAAAATTGGGTGAATGGATTGGTTTGTTCTTCTGCTGGGTGATTCCCAAACGTCGGTCTCTGGTGATGGAGAATTTGAAACAGGCCTTTCCAGAAAAATCACTCCGTGAGATTAAAAGGATATCGGGACGTGTGTGGAGAAATTTGGGGCGTGTTGGTGTCGAATTTATCCGTGTTCCAAAAATAACCCCTTCAAATTATCAAGATTTTTTCTCTTATGAGGGGCAAGATCATATTGATCAAGCTCGATCTTTGGGAAAAGGTATTGTTATGGCCGGTTTTCATCTGAGCAATTGGGAATGGAGTGGTTTGGCTGCCCAATTTGATTTAAAAAATGTTGTTGCTATTGCCCGTCCGATGAAAAATCCCTATGTCGAGAACTGGATCCAAAGAAAAAGACAAGGGGCTGGAATGGATATTATTTTGCACCGTCAAGCGGTACGGGCTTCCCTGAAGGCGATTAAGCAGAAGAAATCCGTTGCGATCTTAATGGATCAAAATCTCTATCAGGGGGGTGTATTTGTGGATTTTTTCGGTCGTCCCGCTGCCACCACCACCCTTCCCGCTCTTCTGCATAGCCGTACCGGTGCGCCTGTTTTGATTGCATACGGAATAAGGAAAGGAAAAAAGATTCAACTGAATTATGGGAAACCGATTGATTTTCCAGAGGTAGAAGATCCTTCCGAAAGATTGCAGGTTTTTACACAAATTATTACCAAAGAAATTGAAAAGGTGATCCGGTCCAATCCGGAATATTGGTTTTGGATACACAACAGATGGAAAAGGAAACCATTAGAAACATATTAATAGTGGTCTTGGATAACTTGGGGGATGTGGTTATGGCGACTTCGGTCCTGAAACCACTTCGGTCTTTTTTCCCTGAGGCCAAAATCGGAATATGGACAAAAGCCTATGCCAAAGACCTTTTTGAGAATCATCCAGATGTAGACAGGGTTCATTTGTCTGATCCTTTTTGGGATACTGCTCCGGGACATCCAAAAGGATCTTTGGTCTCCTTTATCAACGTTTTAAAAGAGGTCAGAACCTGTCGCTATGATGTGGCCTTGGTGTTGAATACCGAATGGCGACGTTCGTTGGCTTGTTGGTTGGCGGGGATAAAAGAAAGGATTGGCTACCGTCGAAGAAAAAGCCGTTTGTTTTTAACAAAATCGTTTGAACCCTCCTTTCCTTTAAAACACGTTACAAACGACCATCGAAACTTAATAGAGAATTGGATGGGGCAAGAGGATTCTCATCAAGTTTGGATCCCTTATATAAATTTGTCTAATGAAAATGTAAGCCATGGAATTCAGTGGATACGCGAGAGGAAGCTGTCTCCCTACCCTCTTGTCCTTTTTCATCCCTTCTCTGGCGATAAAGAAAAGAATTGGCCATTATCATATTGGTTCGACCTTATTGAGAGGCTCAATAAAAAGAAGAGGGATTTGCGATTTGTTATGATTTGCACGGCCATAGAGAACGCAAAAGTTAGGGAGGCGATGGGGGAATTCCCGGCTGATCTCTGTCAGATTTTGGTTGTTCCAAGTAAAAATTTAAAAGGGGTGATATCGATGTCGTCACTTTTTGTCGGAGGAGACTCTGGTCCCGGTCATCTCGCAGCAGCATTGGGGAAATCAACACTTTCATTGTTTGGTCCATCTGATCCAATTCGGTACATTCCTTCAGGGGAAGGGGAACACCAGGTCATTCAACGTTATCCCCTAGCTGATCTACAAGGGGATGAGGTTGAAAAAACCATTATGGAATTGGTAAGACATTGATAACCAAACTCTCACAATCACGGTCTTATCTTTATTTGGGTTTGGGATTGGCCTTGGCATTGTCCATTTCCTTCTCTTTAATATTGGGTGCCATCCTACTGGTATTGTGGGGAATATTGGCGCTCCATCAGAAAGAGAAAATCTCTTGGAATTCTTCATCTGTTGCTCTTCCTCTTCTCCTTTTTTTCTTGTGGGGAATCCTTGTTTCGGTGATGATGGGCTCAACTTCCCTGCGGAAAGCCGCTAGTGTCCAGAGTGCCTTTCTATTGTTTTTCCTCTTTGCCTATGGAAGTCGATGGGACGATATTAAATCTTTGATTTGGGGATTTGGAATTGGGGCGGTTATCGCTGGACTTTGGGGATTCTTCCAGCAAATTTCTCAAATCAATTTTATTCCCTTGGTCCCTTTCGAGTGTCCTTCCTATGCGTCTGGTTGGCCTTCCTGGTTGATTTCTTCTTTGGCTTTGCGCAATGGAAGGGCGGTTGGTTCCAGAAGTCATCCTTTAACCTATGCTGAAACCTTGCTTCCTGCCTTTTTCTTGGTGGCCATATTGATGTTTATCCTTTTTAAGAGAAGAGATTATTCCATTTGGTCTCATCTCCTTCTATGGGTGAGCCTGATATCGATAACAATTGGAATTATTTTGGCCCAAGGTCGGGCTGTTTGGTTGGGTGTGTTGGTGGGAAGTATTCCTTTTGGTTTGGTATTTTCCAGACGGGGGCGCCTTTTTTTTTATGGGGGAATCATTTTGTTTATTTTCTTCATTCTATTTTCATTTCCTAATTTAAAGGGAAGAGCTCTTACGATTTTTGCACCCTGTCAAGGAAGCCAGTCTGACCAAATATCCCGTTCCATGCGGTTCTATTTATGGGAAGACGCATTTAGAAAGATCAAGGAAACCCCGGTGATGGGAGTGGGGCTAAGAGGTGTTGCCCTGAAGATTCAATCCCAAGAAATTAAAGATGACCGGACATGGTCAGAAACCCACAACATTTTTCTTCAAGTGTTATTGGAACGAGGAATTATCGGATTGGGTCTATATCTTTGGCTACTTATTTGTGCCTTTAGGATATTATGGCAGCTACCTCAGCCGTGGCGTCAGGCAACCTTGAGTATATTTATTGCCTTTATAATTATTGGCCTAACCGAATCTTGGGTAAATGATAAAGAAATATCACTCCTGTTTTGGTCGTTCTTGGGATGTTGTGAATTCCTTCGTTTTCAATATTTGGGAGCCAAGAAATGAAAACACAACGCAGGTATCCCGCTGTTTTTCTTGATCGAGATGGAACCATCCTTAAAGAACGTGGATATTTGAAGGAAGCCCATAAAATGAAGTTCTATCCTTTTGTTTTTCGGGCCTTACGGTCGCTTCAGAAAAAAGGATTTCGTTTGATCCTCATTACCAATCAATCCGGAATTGGTAGGGGATACTTTACGCGTTTGCAAATCGACAGGATTCACAAGTGCTTTGGTAAAGTTCTTAAGCGTCACGGGATAAAATTGGCAGGGATTTATCTTTGTCCTCATCACCCAAGAGCCGGATGTTCTTGTCGCAAACCCAAGCCAGGGCTAATTAAGAAGGCAGCCAAGGCCCACTCGCTTGATGTAAAGCGATCCTATATGATAGGTGATCAGCTACGCGATATGAGATTGTCACGTGCGGTCAACACCAAAGGAGTGCTGGTTCTAACAGGGGCGGGACGCTTGTCTCAAGAAAAGGCAAAAGTGTGGGCAAACAAAGTCACATCGAATTTGTTGACCGCCAGCCAATGGATCTTATCGGATTGCTGCTGTGCAGATCGGAGAATAAATGAAAAAAATTGATCGAAAAAACATCATTTTTTCGCTCGCCTTGCTTGCCATTATTGTTTTTCAGGGATTGGTACTCAATCATTGGGCTGCAAAAGATACCAGGCCCTCCGAATGGGACCAGTCCATTCATATTTTGCGGGCCATGGAATATGAAGAGACCGTTCAAGATGTGGGATGGCGCGCTTTTCTTCAGCCAGCTTATTTTGATTACCCTCCTTTTTATCACGCCAATCTTATATGGGCATTGGGGATTGTAGATGACGCCAATGACGCAGGAGCCCTTGTTAATTTTATCTTCTTTGTTGTTCTCATTATTTCCGTCTTTCTTATAGGGGCTCATTTCTTTGATCGCTTCCGCGGCTTGGCTGCCGCTTTTCTGGTGTCCTGCTATCCCATTGTCATTAAAATGAGTCGTCAAACATTGATCGATTTTGCTCTCCTATCTTTTGTTGTATTAAGTATTTATTTGTTGATAAAAACGGAAAATTTCCGTCGACTTTATTGGTCAGTTGGACTTGGTGTTGTTTTTGGGTTGACTATGTTGTTGAAGTGGACGGCGTTTATTTATATCAGTGGCCCTCTTGTTTTGGCATTGTATCAGGGAATTAAGAAAAGGTATTTCCTCTCAATTGGGTTGATGGTTCTCTCTTTGTGCCTTGTTGCGGCACCTTGGTATTTGTGTAATTTGTTTCTGGTTTTCGAGCAATTGCTCGATGCCACGACGCAGCATCCGGCAAGTGGGGTTTATTTCGGACGGTGGTTTAATTGGCTTTGGTATCCCATTACCCTTATCGACCAGATTAATATCTTTTTTGTTCTGTTGTTTATTCCGGGTGTCATTCAATCAATCAGGAAACGTAAACATCTCTTCTTATGGCTTTGGCTCATTGTTCCTTTTGTTCTTTTTTCTCTCTTGTCGAATAAGAACATTCGCTACACGATGCCTGTTTTGCCTGCGGTGGCTCTTCTGAGTGTGTCCTGGATTTCAATTAAAAATCAAAAATTATTCTGGGTTTTTTTGTCGGTCATTCTTTTTGTTTTTATTGTTTTTTTACGGTCTCCACATTCGCGCGGAAGTCTTGTTTATGGGGCTGCCAAGGTCACGTTATTTCCAGTGGATCGCCCTTACCCTGCCGATTGGAAACACAACGAGATTATTGATTTTGTTGTTCATAATCGAAAAAAAGAAGATCCTTTTACACGGGTGGTGACCCTGTCCAATGTTCCTACCTTTCATAGTCGAACCCTTGAAGTTACGCTAAAAAGAAAGGGGATCAAGAATTGCTCGTTTCGAGGCCCTTCTCGTCGAAGATGGATGGAGTTTAGTGAGTTTATCTTGCTTAAAAAAGGAAATTTGGGCCCCCCAAAAAGTATCGGTCGCATTCAACGGTGTGTTGAGGTAATAAAAGATTCGCCAGATTGGTTTTCCCAGGTTTATAAAGAGGTGGGAAGATGGCGGCTCCCTGACCATTCTGATGCTGTTTTGTTTCAGGCTCAACCCGATCCTGTGATGGATATGAATCTAGGCCTTTTCAACTTCTCCGTTGATGAAATGGTGATTGGCCGAATTCGGGCAGAAGGGGTTCAATTAAAAGCCATCCCTTCCTCTTTAGAAGATGTTGCGAGAGGGCATCTTGCTGAGCTCTCCTTATCTTCTCAAAAGGTAGAATATAAAGATCTTACATTTGAGGATGTTAATTTGACTTTGATTAATCCCCAGGTTAATCTTCCCCTTTTCTTAGAAGAGCAAAAGATCGAATTCTTGCGTTTGGGACGATTGAAACCAGAAGGGACAATTAACACCAAGTCCCTTTTGGCTTATGCGGATAGAAAATGCAAATGGTTAAAGGATCCACATATTTTCTTTGGGGATTCTCATATCTTAATTCGCGGAAAAGTAGCCCTGTTCCCAATTGAATTGGGAGCCAACATTGAAGTTAGAGGGCGAACCCTTGAAACAAAATTAACACGGTTTCGAATTGCTCATATCCCAATTCCATTGTTTCTTTTTGGTTCCATAACTGATCAACAAGTGGACTTAAATCCCAATAGGGAAATGCCATTTTATTTTGACTTAAAAAATATTCGAGGTATGGGGGAGCAACTGAGGTTAGAAACATGACCCATAGGAAAGAAAAAACGCCTTTCCGGATCAAAATTGGTGTTCTTATTGGCTCTTTGTTGTTTTTGGTGCCATCATCATCATCTTTGCCTCAAGATGTTCAATCATCCCCTTCTAAGGTTTCGGTTGATCTCACAAAATTAAAAGCGGTTGAAAATCAACCATTTGGTCCTGGCGAGAGATTCAAATTTATCATTAAGTATCAATTTGTTGGTGCAGGACATTCCACCTTGGAGACAAAATGGGGTGAAATGAAAGATGGGCGACCAACGCTTCAATTTGTTTCTAACGCGAAATCAAATGACTTTATCGATGTTTTTTTTAAGGTTAGAGATTTTAATGCGTCTACCGTTGATGCCTTGACCTTGGCTTCTCTCCATTTCCATCAGAATTTAAGGGAAGGACATTACAGAGTGGTTCGAAATACCACAATTGATTATTCCAGTGGCACATTTAATTATGAACGCAGATATAAGGGGAGAACCAGTCATCATAGTGGAACCGTATCCGAGCCAGTAAGTGATATTCTCGCCTCCTTTTTCTATGCCCGAACGCTTCCCTTGGAATTGGGGAAGTCATATTCAATTCGTGTTTTTTCAAATAAGAATGTTTATTCTCTTAAGGTTGATGTTGATGATCGGCTTCATGACGTGAAGGTTCCGGCTGGCAGATTTGAATGTCTTCGGTTAACACCCCACGTCATAGGAGATGGAATCTTTAAAGGAAAGGAAAAAGGGAAAATGTTTCTGTGGTTAACCAATGACGACATCAGAATGCCTGTTCTGATTCGTTCAAAGGTTTTTATCGGCGCTTTTGATGCGGAATTGATGGAATATGTACATGCCCATGCGGAACCGGAAAAGTAAAATATCGAGATTGAGAAACTTTCCCCAATTGGAGAAGTTCTGGCTTGACCCCTTCCCCGGTGATTTGGTAAACAAAGAAGTCCCCGCTTATGAGGTGGACAAATACCAGGAAAAGTCTAACCTTCCACGAATTTGGTTAATATTAGAACCACAAATATAAAAAAGAATCGACTATTAAAATGGGTTGAGAAGTTTACAAATATCCCCATTTTGGTGGTTGGGGATCTTATGCTTGATCGGTCCATTTGGGGGTCCGTTGAGCGCATATCTCCAGAGGCTCCTGTGCCTGTCGTTACCGTCAATAGAGATGAACGAACAGCCGGAGGGGCTGGTAACGTGGTCTACAATTTGGCCCAACTTGGCGCCCTTCCCACCCTGATCTCCGTATGTGGCAATGATCCTGCGGGAGAAGAAATTATCCGTGATTTCCGAATTCGATCCCTTAATACACAGAACATCCTCGTTGATGATGATCGACCCACCATCCGAAAGATTCGCGTGATCGCCGGACAACAACAAATCGTTAGGGTTGATTTTGAGAAAAAAGATCGATTGTCATCAAGTTTGCTTCGCCAATTAAGAGCCACCATAAAAGATCAAGCCTCCCTCAACCGTGCCGTCATTATTTCAGATTATGGGAAGGGTGTTATTTCGGTGCCGGTTATCAAACAAGTTTTAAAAGAAGCGAAGAGAAGAAAAATGGTGGTCACTGTTGATCCGAAGGTTGAGCATTTTCAGAATTATCGCAGCGTGGATTGCATAACGCCAAATGTGAAAGAGGCCATTGAGGGAATGCGTGTTCATCCTCCGAAAAACGAGGAAGGATTTTTGGATTTGGGAAAAAGAATCATAAAAAAGTTAAAAACCCAATCCCTTTTGATGACCCGAGGGGAAAAGGGTATTCTTCTTTTTCGTAAGAATGCTCCCTCCGTTTCGATCCCCGCCCAAGCCCGGGAAGTATTTGATGTGACGGGTGCGGGGGATACCGTGGTTTCGGTTTTTACGCTTGCGCGGGCTGTTGGGGCTCCCTATGAGGAGGCAGCCCAAATTGCCAATTTTGCTGCGGGAATCGTGGTGGGAAAATTGGGAACGGCCTGTGTGACCCGCAAGGAGCTCCATCAAACGATTCGGCAATACAGGGGAGAGTAATAGTGTGATTTCCTCTTCTTCTGTTCTAGGTGTCATTCCGGCTCGATACGGTTCAACCCGGTTTCCAGGAAAACCGCTGGCCCCCTTGCTTGGGCGACCGATGATCGCATGGGTTTTTCAGCAAGCGAAAAAGGTTTTACGTCATGTCGTTGTTGCAACAGATGACAAAAGAATTCAACGTGCGGTGCAACAATTTGGAGGCGTGGCCATTATGACACCGAGGTCTTGTCAGAGTGGGACAGACCGCATGTACCATGTTTCAAAAAAGATGAAGGCCCGTTATTATGCCAATATTCAAGGTGATGAGCCTCTTCTTCATCCGAGAACAATAGAAAAAACTGTGGCGCTTGCACTCAAGCGAAAGAAAATCTCAACTGCCGCCACCCATTTGACATCAAGAGACTTAATGGACCCTCATGTTGTAAAAGTCGTTACCAATCAAGACGGAGAAGCTCTTTATTTTTCGAGGACAACGCCGGTTACACGCTCAAAAGGTGCCATCCCACCGGGTTTGTATAAACATCTTGGGATTTATGTTTATCCAAAAGAGGATCTTGGTAAGTTTGTTCGTTATCCTATTGCCCCGTTGGAGAAGTCCGAACGCTTGGAGCAAATGAGGGCTCTTCATTATGGGTTGCCGATTTGTGTGGCTTTGACCAAATTCGATTCTGTCGGGGTCGATACCCCAAAAGACTTGAGGCAAACAGAGAAATGGTTAAAAAGGAAATTAAAGAAATGATAATCGGAGAAAAGATTTTATGACAACAAAATTTATTTTTGTTACGGGTGGTGTTGTTTCCTCTCTCGGAAAGGGGATCACAGCCGCGTCATTGGGTCGGCTTTTAAAATCAGGAAATCTTAAAGTAACCATGATGAAGCTGGACCCGTATTTGAATGTTGATCCTGGGACCATGAATCCCTATCAACATGGAGAGGTTTTTGTCACAGCGGATGGAGCCGAAACCGATTTGGATTTGGGGCATTATGAACGTTTTCTCGACCAGAATATGTTTCGTGAAAACAATTGCACCGCTGGGCAAATTTACGACACCATTCTCAGTCAGGAAAGGAAGGGGGAATTTCTTGGGAAAACAGTTCAAGTCATTCCTCATGTCACAACCGAGATAAAAAATCGTATTCGTCAAGCCGCAGAAGACTTTAACATCATTATTGTGGAGGTGGGGGGGACTGTTGGCGATATTGAATCTCTTCCCTTCTTAGAGGCCATCCGTCAGATTCGTCTCGACGTGGGGAGGGACAATGTCCTTTATGTTCATGTTACCCTCATCCCTTATATCAAAGCCTCTGAAGAACTAAAAACAAAGCCGACCCAGCATTCCGTCGGAAAATTGAGAGAAATTGGAATTGAGCCGGACATCTTGGTTTGTCGAACAGACCGGGAGTTAAATCGGGAGCTCAAAGAAAAACTGGCCCTATTCTGTTCTGTGCCCAAAGAGGCCGTCATTGAGGCCCATGATGTTAAAAGTATTTACGAGGTTCCTTTGATGTTTCAGCGCCAGGGTTTGGAGGAACAAGTTTTGATGCTGTTGCGACAGCGGAGTTCGCATCGTGATTTGGATGATTGGCGGAATCTGGTGGAGAGGCAGAACTCTCCACAGGCTCATGTCACCATTGCTGTCGCAGGGAAATATGTCGAGGTACGAGATGCCTATAAATCCATATCTGAAGCCATTTTGCATGGTGCGATTGCCAATCGCGCCAAAGTTGAAATTCGATATATTGATGTGGATAGCCCTGGTCTAGAGGAACAGCTATCGTCGGTTCATGGTATTCTCATTCCCGGAGGTTTTGGAACGCGGGGAATTGAAGGGAAAGTGAATGCTGTTCGAATTGCCCGTGAGAATAAGATTCCCTTTTTTGGAATTTGTTTGGGGATGCAGTGTGCTGTCATCGAGAGTGCACGTAACGTTGCCAAATTAAAACGGGCCAATTCAACGGAATTTGATAAGAAATCCCCGTATCCGGTGATCAGTCTCTTGGAAGAGCAAAAGAAAGTGAAAAATATTGGGGGGACCATGCGGCTAGGCGCGTATCCTTGTCAAATAAAGAGGGGATCAAAGTCCTATTCTCTTTATGGAAAAGTGCGTATTCAAGAGCGACACCGACATCGTTTTGAATTTAATGTTCATTATCGAAAAAAATTGGAAAAAGCTGGACTTTATGTTGTGGGAGAATGCCCATCCAATCGCCTTCCTGAGATCATTGAGTTAAAGGACCATCCCTTCTTTATCGGTGTTCAGTTTCATCCAGAGTTCCAATCAAGGCCTTTAAGTCCCCATCCCCTCTTTAAAGGGTTTATTGCAGCCAGTCTAAAGAGGAGTATGAAGGAATTATGAAACCAAGAACGCTTCGTATCAAAAACATTTCTATTGGAAACAATCGACCTTTGACCTTAATTGGTGGGCCTTGTGTCATTGAATCCGAAAGGAATGTTTTTCATGTTGCTTCCACTCTCAAAAGAACCACATCCAATCTGAAAATCCCATATATTTTTAAAAGTTCCTATGATAAGGCCAATCGGTCATCACTGTCCTCGTTTCGGGGACCTGGTCTTTATGATGGACTAAAAATTCTTGCCAAGGTTAAACAACGTTTTCAAATTCCGGTGCTCACCGATGTCCATTCTCCTGAGGAGGCATTTGAAGCTGCCAAGGTTGTGGATATTATTCAGATTCCTGCTTTTCTATGTCGGCAAACAGATTTGTTGTTGGCAGCAGGTCGGACGGGATGTGTTGTGAATATTAAAAAAGGGCAATTTGCGTCTCCCTGGGAGATGAGAAACGCTTTAAAGAAGGTTGAATCGACAGGCAATAGGAATATTCTCTTAACCGAAAGAGGGGTATCCTTTGGATATAACAATTTGATTGTTGATATGCGGTCGCTGGAGATTATGAAATCGTTTGGATATCCTGTCGTCTACGATGCAACGCATTCGGTACAGTTACCTGGGGGATTGGGAACAGCAAGTGGGGGGCAGCGTGAATATGTTTGGCCTTTGGTACGTGCCGCAGTCGGGTTGGGTGTGGCTTCTTTGTTTATGGAAATCCATCCTCAACCAGCAAAGGCTCTTTCCGATGGGCCCAATTCCGTTCACCTCAAGGATATCCGTGAAGGGATGAAAATTGTTTGTAAATTGGATAAGATTTCAAAAAACAATAGGATGACCTCATGATAAAATGCTTGGCTTGCCAAACCGAAAACAAAGACGGGGCAAAAATATGCAAGAAATGTAGTGTGGACTTAAGTATTGAACCTTTGTGGCGCCCAACGTGGCGATGGCATTTGAAAGTTTTGGGCACAATCTATGTTTTGTTGATCATCGCATACTTTGTCATTTCTCACTTTCTGTCAACATTCCCAGAACCTTACCGAACAAGAGACGTTCCAGAAGAAGTTACTCCTTGGCTCAATAAATAAATGTCTAAAAAGTTAAATGAGTTGACCAAACGCGCTCGATCCATTCGTCTTATTGGGATGGATGTCGATGGTGTTTTGACCAGCGGTGAGATCGTTGTACTGCAGACAGGGGAAGAAATAAAATTTTGGAATGCAAAAGATCGCCTGTTGTTGGCCCATCTCGGTAAAACTGATATCCCATTGAGGTGTGCATGGATTACCGGGCGCGCTTCAAAAGCAGTGACCTCGGCGGCCAAGGATTTGAAGATTAAATATGTGGTCCAAAAGAGTCACGATAAGAAAGGAGCCTTTGATAAGATTTTAAAAAAGGAAAAGTTGTCTTATGCCCAGGCAGCTTTTATTGGGGATGATCTGATCGATCTTGGTTTGCTCAGACGGGTCGGATTGTCTGTCTGTCCCAGGGATGCGGCGTCGGATGTAAAAAAAATCGTTCATTATGTCTCTCCTTATAAAGGGGGACGCGGTGTGGTTCGAGATGTTTTGGAACTAATTTTAAAGGCGCAAAACAAATGGGATTCCATCACACGTCATTATTTGGCCTAACTTTTTTATTCTTTCTGATAAGTTGTCAGACCCCGCCTGGTGATAAAGAGTCAAAACATCCCTTTCACCCTCCATCTCAAGGTAATCCAGAGTTGCAAATGAAGAAAATTCATTTGATATCGTATGACGGTGATATGAAAATTTGGGAGATGACCTCGCCAGATGCGGAAGGCTTTACCACAAAGAATTTCCTCCGAGGAAGGGACCTCGATGTGACACTCTTTGAAGAAGGGGAGAAATCCAGTGACATCACATCTGAATATGGGATTCTCCTTACCGAAAAAGCGGGAGCCTTATCGTCGATGAAGATAGATCCAAAAGAAACGGATGGACACAAGCTTGATCCAGGAGATATGTATCTCAAAGGTCATGTGGTTGTGATTTCAACCGACGGAACCAAATTGGAAACAGATTGGTTGTGGTTTCATCGAAAACAGGGTTTAATAACATCGACAGCACCGGTGAAAGTGACCCGATCGGATTCAATAACCAAGGGGATTGGCATGGAAGCAACGGCCGATTTATCAGCAGTAACTATTTTTAACCAAACTCTCATTATCAAAAGCACAGATACGTCAAATGAAGAAATTTAGCACCTTTCTTATCAGTCTCTTGTTGGTTCCCTCTTTATGGGCAGTTGAAACCACAATCAAGGGGGGCAAAATGGAGCTCCTCAATAAAGGGGAGGTCATTCTTTTTCAAAATGGGGTCAACATGAAAAGAGGTCGTGATTGGCTTAAAGCCGAAGAAATGGAGACAACAAAAAACCGTAAGAAGGTTAAAGCCAAAGGTTCGGTCCAGCTTCTTCGCCGGATCAGCGATGAAGAGAAACTTCATGGATTCGGAGATCGCGGATATTACAACACCCAACATGGAAAAGGATATCTCATCGGAGACTCAAAAAAGGCCCATCTTATCTATCATCAGATTCTTTCTTCTACCCAAACCCGACGAATTGATCTCTATGCGAAGCGAATTGATTTTGAAAAAGAAAAATCGAAAGCGATTGCCAAGACAAAGGTATATGGAAATACCATTGATCCCGATTCGGGAGACAAATATGAGTTTTGGGCGGATCAAGCAGAATATTTCAGCCTGGAAAAGAAGATAGTCCTAACGGGCCGTCCCTATCCAAAGGTATTTCAGACAGGCGCCAATGAAGAAAAGCGGATTTCAGGGAAAACCATTACTTATTATGTTGGCGATCAACGATTTGTCGCAGAAGGGGATGCAAAAGCCATTTTCTTTGATTCGGAGGGAAGCCCAAAAGCACAATGAGTTTAAAAGGATCGGGTTTAAAAAAGAAATACGGACACCGAAAAGTGGTTGATGGGATTTCAATTGAGGTCGCCAAAGGAGAGATTGTGGGATTGTTGGGACCCAATGGCGCCGGTAAGACAACCACCTTTTACATGTTGGTGGGGCTTATCCCTGCTGATGGGGGGAAGGTGATTCTTGATGGCAAGGATGTGACCCATTTGGCCATGTTTAAAAGGGCGAGGGAAGGTTTGGGGTATCTTTCTCAAGAACCTTCCATTTTTCGGAATCTGACAGTTGAAGACAACTTGTGGGCCATTTTGGAGCATGCCCCTGGAGCAAAGGAACAAAAACGACAGAAAGTGGAATCTTTGCTGGAGGAGTTGGGTTTGGGTCATTTGCGCAAGCAATTGGCAAGGACTCTTTCTGGTGGCGAGAAAAGGCGATGTGAAATCGCTCGCGCTTTAACAACGAATCCACAAATTTTGTTACTTGATGAACCTTTTGTTGGAATCGATCCCATAACCGTGGCCGACATTCAAGGTATTCTTCAGATCCTTAAGAAAAAAGGATTGGGAATCCTTGTGACCGATCACAATGTGCAAGCAACGTTGGAGATTGTTGATCGAGCCAGTATCGTTTACGAAGGGAAAATATTAACGTCGGGACCATCTCAAAAATTGCTAACCGATTCGGAGGCCAGGCGGGTATATTTGGGAGAGAATTTTAAGATATAAGGGTTCGTTTTTGATTTGGTAAAAAGGTTCGATTTGACAGGGTTTCGCACATTTCATAGCATCCCTAAAAGTTCGTGGTAGTTAATGGCAACAATCCAATCTTTAAGGCAACTCCATGAAAGTATTAGATTTTCTTGAACTAGATTCAGTACAGTTGGATCTTCAAAGCCCCACCAAAGAAGAAGCCATTGTTGAGCTTTGTCGACTTCTTGAAACCAAATCAAAAATTAAAAAGTCAGATGCGGTCATCACCTCCCTCATGGAACGTGAGAGACTTGGTTCAACTGGTATTGGCCAAGGCGTGGCCATTCCCCACGGAAAATCGGATTCGGTTGACAAGTTGGTAGCGGCCCTTGGCGTTTCCAAGAAAGGAGTTAATTTTGAGGCGCTGGATGGGGAGCCGGTACACCTTATTTTTCTTCTCGTTGCCCCTCCCGATTCCTCTGGAACCCATCTTAAGGCCCTGGCCCGAATTTCACGACTCCTTAAGGACAAATTCTTTCGTCAAGCTTTGAAGGAAGCCAAAACAAGAGAAGAAGTTCAAAGAATTATCCAAGAAGAGGACGATTACTAATCCAAATCTTTTACCCCTTCCTCCATACCAAACCGCTTCAAACTCCTAATTTTTTCCTAAAATATAAGTCGTCCACCTTCGCCGGAGACCATTGGCTCTGTCTGAGGGGAGCTTTAAATATCGAGGTATAATTTGAATACATTAAACATTCATGAACTATTTGAGTCCTGTAAAAAGGAATTGAACCTTGAATGGGTGGCCGGTCACGATGGCGGGGATCGTGAGGTTAAGGTGATTGAGGTTAATCGTCCGGGACTGTCGCTCGCAGGCTACTTCGAATATTTTAGAGCAGAACGGATTCAGATCGTGGGGCTTGGCGAGTTTGCCTATCTTCAAACGCTGGATATTGCAAGGCGGTTGGAGATGACAGGAAACCTGTTTGGTTTTAAGGAACTTCCGTGCGTTATCATTACGCATGGAAAAGAGGTACCTCCTGAAATGTTGGAGGAGGGAAATCGAAATAATGTTCCTGTTTTTCGGACCAATTTTGGGACCGCTCATCTGATTCGGGAAATGACGGCCTATTTAGAAAATCGTTTGGCCCCCATGAAGGTTGTGCATGGTGTTTTAACCGTTGTGTATGGTCTCGGCCTTATGATTATTGGCGATTCGGGATCGGGGAAATCGGAATGCGGCCTAGAACTTGTTAAACGGGGTCATATGCTTGTCTCAGATGACTATGTTGAAGTCCGTCATCATCCCGGAGATGTTTTGATCGGATCAACGGGACCAAATGTGAAACATTTTATTGAAGTCAGAGGTTTGGGTTTGATCGATGTGAAACATGTGTTCGGAATTGGAGCCGTAAAAGATTCAACGAAAATTGAACTGATAGTTCGTTTGACTGTTGACAAAGAAAAAGAATCCTTTGATCGGATTGGACTTGAAAACCGGACATTTGAAATTTTGGGAGTTCATCTTCCGGAAGTGGTCCTTCCTCTGCGGCCCGGTCGAAACGTTGCTGTCCTAATGGAAGTTGCGGCGCTTAATCACCGATTGAAACAGTCGGGAATTTTCCCTGCCAGAGAGTTGAACGAAAAACTCATTCACAAAATGGCGCAGGGTGGAGACGTTGAATCAAAAATTTGAAGCCATCCTTTCATTGCATCATAATTACAGGAATGTCAGGCGCTGGAAAGAGTGTCGCGTTAAATGCGCTAGAAGATTTGGGCTTTTACAGCGTTGATAATCTTCCTCTTCAACTTTTGCCGAAGCTCGCAGATTTGTATCACGATACGGGTATAAATCTAACTCGAATTGCGGTTGGAGTTGATGTTCGTGTTGGTGCGTTATTGGATGAATTCACGAAGTCTTTGCAAGATTTGTCACAGAGAGGCATTACGTATCAAATTATGTTTTTGGAAGCCCGTGACCTGGTTCTCATTCGGCGGTTTTCAGAAACCAGAAGACGCCATCCTTTGGGACGAACGGTAAGGGGTGGGATTGGGGAGGAAAGGAAACGCTTAAAGGTCATCCGGCAGTTGTCTGATGCCATTATTGATACCTCACGCGCCAATCCCAACGAGCTAAAAGGAATTTTATCACGGTCTTTAAAATTACAGAGATCACGATCCATGGCGGTTACGGTTATTTCTTTTGGATACAAATTTGGTATTCCCATTGATGCGGATGTTATATTTGATGCCAGGTTTTTACCCAACCCCAATTATGTTCCCAAATTAAAGAAACTCAATGGACTAAACAAAAAGGTGTCCAGATATGTTCTTTCCAATCCATTAACAAAAAAATATTTAAAATCCGTGAAACGACAATTGAGTTTAACCGTGCCTTATTATGTTCGGGAAGGAAAAAGCTATTTAACTGTGGGCATGGGGTGTACAGGAGGCAAGCACAGAAGCGTCGCTTTAGCTGAAATTTTGAAAGACTATTTAACCAGCAAGAAATTGCCCACTCGAATTATTCATCGAGATATTCATTCATAAAGGACATATACATGATTGGGGTTCTAATTGTTACTCACGGTCAGTTCGGTGAGGATTTGTTAAAAACAGCTTGTGCCATAATGAAAGAGACAGAAAATGTCGCCGCGCTAAATCTTTCAAGGAGATTGGAATTTTCAACTTTGAGGCAAAGGGTCGTCGAAGAAGTTAATCGGCTAGACAGGTCTTCGGGTGTAATCGTCCTGACCGATACCTTTGGAGGAACCTCTTATAATACATGTATTCCCCTGTTAAAAGATTTTAACTTGGTTTTGATAACAGGTGTGAATTTGCCGATGCTTTTGTCAGCTTTTACTAATAGAAAAAGGCTTTCGTTAAAGGATTTGGCCAGAAAAATATCTGATGATGCCAAGAAAACCATTTCCATCATTTCGGAATCGTAATTTACCCCGTCATGATTGAAAAAGAATACACAGTCAGTAACAAATTGGGGCTACATGCAAGACCAGCATCGATGTTTGTCACCACGACGGGTCGGTTTCAATGTCAGGTCAAAGTTCTTAAAGATGGGCAGGAGATTGATGGGAAGAGCATCATGGGCCTTCTCATGTTGGCCGCTGGTCCGGGTTCCAAACTCTTCATCAGAGCCGATGGCGTAGATGAGAATGATGCCATTTTGGCTTTGGATGATTTGTTTGCCCGGCGATTTGATGATGAGGATTAAGAGTAATAAATGAGCACGATCAAAAAAGATTCCCTTATATTAAGAGGTGTGGCAGCGTCCGATGGGATTGCTATCGGTCCGGCCTTTGTCTTAGAAGATGAAGAAGTTGCCATTCCTCAATGGGATGTTCCCAAAGATCGTGTAAAAAGCGAGGTTGCTAGATTTCGCTATGCTTTGGCGCGTACCAAAGAGGAAATGGCGGCCATTCATAACAAAGCGTTAAAATATTTTGGTAAATCCCATGCCAAATTAATGGATGCCTACCTTCTTATCCTGAATGATCCTTTCCTCAATAAAGATGTCATCAAAATTATTGATACCAATCGTGTTAATGCGGAATATGCTTTAACCCAGGTCATTGATCGAACCATCAAAGTGATGGAAAAGTTCGATGATGAATATTTCCGTGATCGGAAATACGACATCTTGGATATCGGCCATAAAGTTTTGCGCCATTTGATGGGACATGTAAAAAAGACACTGCAGTCCATAAGTGAACCCTCCATTGTGATTGCCCATAACTTAACCCCCACAGATACCATGCATCTGAAAGACAACAAGGCCGTTGCCTTTGCGACCAATATCGGAGGAAAAACCGCACATGCTGCCCTTTTGGCACAATCCATGACCATCCCTGCGGTGGTTGGAATGAGGGATGTGACCAGCCATGTTCGAACCGGAGACCTCATTATTGTCGATGGGGAAGAAGGGATTGTGGTTGTTCGTCCCAATGCCACTCTTTTGGCCAAATACAGAAAAGAACAAGAACGACGCCTGGGAGAACAAAAACGTCTTGAAAAATTAAGAGACCTTCCTGCTCAAACTCTTGATGGGAGACGCATTATTTTGGCCGCCAATATCGAAACATCCGAAGATGTTGCGGTTGCCCTTGCACATGGAGCCCAAGGTATAGGTCTTTATCGTACGGAATTTCTTTTTATCGATCAGAAGTCAGCCCCAACAGAGGATCAACATTATCAGAGTTATAAGAAAGCGGTTCGGGCCGCTTATCCTCAACCGGTGATTATTCGGACCATGGATATTGGTGGAGACAAACTTCTCTCTCTCGGATTGGGTGGGATTTCGCCAGAAAACAATCCCTTCTTGGGCTTGAGAGGTATTCGTTTGTGTTTGAAGTTTCCGGAAATTTTTAAAACACAGTTAAAAGCCATCCTTCGAGCTTCTACCGAAGGGAAATTGAAAATTATGTATCCCATGGTGTCTGGTATTGATGAACTTCGGGCTGCCAATGCCTACCTTCAAGAAGTCAAAAGTGAATTGAGGTCCAGTCAGACTCCTTTTGATGAATCCATTGAAGTGGGAATGATGGTCGAAGTTCCTTCGGCCGCCCTGATGGTGGATATTTTGGCGCGCGAAGTGGATTTCTTTTCAATTGGAACCAATGATTTGATCCAATATGCCTTGGCGGTGGATCGGGTGAATGAAAATGTGGCGAGTTTGTATCAACCTTTACACCTTTCTGTTCTTCGGTTGATTGATCAGACAGTTAAGGCGGGTCATAATATTGGGAATAAATGGGTTGGCGTCTGCGGCGAAATGGCATCCGAACCAGAGCTTGTGCCTATTTTGTTGGGATTGGATGTTGATGAATTGTCAGTTGCCCCAAGTTCTGTCCCCAAAGTCAAAGAGATGATACGCTCCACGTCTTATTCTGAATGTGTCAAACTCGTCCATGAAGTCATGAATTCGTCCAGTCTGGAATCGGCACAAAGAATTCTTCATCTTTTTGCCACACAATTGGCAGCTTCCAAAGTGCCTTCTCTAAAATGAAACTTCCTGAGCTTACCTCGACTACCATAATAAATACCCGGCTTCGCCTTCGGCTACGCCGTGGTTATCCTCCAGGTTCCATGGGTTTCATCTCGGCGAAGCCCATTTGGCATGCAACCACGGGTTTACCCGGGGTAATCTGCGAAGTCGGATAAAATCCTATGTCCCAACATATTCGAAATTTTTGCATTATCGCTCACATTGATCATGGTAAGTCCACCCTTGCGGATCGTCTTTTGGAAATAACCGAGACCGTTCCCAAGCGCCAAATGAGAGGCCAGATCTTAGACGGAATGGAGTTGGAACGAGAGCGTGGAATCACCATCAAGGCCAAAGCCGTCCGAATGAAATACAAAGGACGGACTCTGAACCTAATTGACACCCCAGGTCATGTTGACTTCACTTATGAGGTTTCAAAGGCCCTGCAAGCCTGTGAGGGAGCTCTTCTTGTGGTGGATGCTGCTCAAGGGGTTGAAGCCCAAACCATGGCCAATGCCCAATTGGCATTTGATGCGGGATTAAAGGTGATACCCGTGATCAATAAAATTGACTTACCAGCAGCCAATCCGGAAAAAGTTCACGAGGAAATATTTGAAATCTTATCCATTGTTGATGATCCCATTTATATTAGCGCGAAAACGGGACAGGGAGTTGAAAAAGTATTGGATGTCTTAATCGAAAATGTCCCAACCCCAAAGGGATCAAAAGACAATCCTCTTAAAGCCCTTGTCTTTGATTCCTTTTTTGATGTTTTTCGTGGTGTGGTTATCTTTATTCGAATGGTGGAAGGCCATGTTAAGAAAGGAGACAAGGTTCGGTTTATGGCGACCGGAGAAGAATTTGAAGTGGAAGAATTGGGGTATATGACCATGAAGCGAGAATCCGCTCCTCACTTAAGCGCCGGAGCAGTGGGGTATTTCATTTTGGGGATTCGCGATGCGGGCCAAGTCCACATAGGGGATACGGTGACGTCTCATGAGCGACCCGCCAAAGAACCCCTGCCAGGATATTCAGAAGTGAAACCTTTTGTTTTTTGTGGTATGTTTCCGATTAATTCAAAAGATTATGAAATCTTGAAGGCGGCTCTCGAAAAGTTACATCTCACCGATTCCTCATTCAAATTTGAACCCGAAACCTCAACTGCTCTTGGTTTTGGATTTCGATGTGGATTTCTCGGTCTTCTCCATATGGATATTATTCGTCAACGGTTGGAGCGAGAATTTGATCTGAATTTGATTATCACCGCTCCAAACGTTGTTTTTCATCTTATCGACAACAATGGAAACGAGACTGAGTTGGACAATCCCTCTCACTTTCCAGCAACAACCCGTGATTTTGAGGTTTTGGAACCGTATGTAAAAGCCACTATCCTCACTCCCTCTGATTTTACGGGGCCCATAATGCAACTCTGTCAGGATCGTAGGGGTATTATGTTGGATATGAAATACATCACCACCACGCGCGTACGATTTCAATATGAATTACCATTAGCGGAAATCGTTGTTAATTTTTATGATCAGTTAAAATCCATTTCAAAAGGGTATGCTTCTTTTGACTACGAACCAATTGAGACACGTCGCGGTGACCTCGTTAAATTGGAGATGATGGTCGCCGGAGAGACTTTGGATGCGCTCTCTTATGTTGTTCATAAAGACAGAGCCTATTCTTGGGGAAGACGAATGGCAGGAAAATTGAGAGAGCTTATTCCCAGACAACTTTTTGAAATTCCTGTTCAGGCAAAAGTCGAAGGGCGTATTATTGCACGAGAAAGCATTCGGGCCATGAGAAAGGACGTATTGGCAAAATGTTATGGCGGTGACGTCTCGCGAAAAAGGAAACTTCTGGAAAAACAAAAAAAAGGCAAAAAAAGAATGAAACAATTTGGAACTGTTGAAATTCCGCAAGAGGCCTTTCTGGCTGCTTTGCAATTATCGGAGGACGATTAATATTATGGAAGCCCGACTGTTTTTTATTTCAATGTGGTGTGGAGTCTATGGTCTTCTTCTTCGGCAACTTTTTCAGAAATTCCAATCGTACAAGAACGTCTATACCACCATCTTCTTTAATAGCCTATTTTGGGGTACCGTGGGATTTGTATTGGGTATGTTAAGGGCCAGTTATCTCACAGAAGCAGAATACCAACTCAAATATTCGATTTTCTATGCGGTGATAGGAATGCTATTTGGGGCGGGTCTGGGTTATTGGCGTGGTCGAGATAAAGAAAGAAGAGAAAAGCTGCTTCATGATAATTTGGAATGGGCAGATACCGGATTCTCAGCGATATTGCTGGCTTCTCTGGTGATGTTTTTTATTATTCAGGCTTTTAAAATCCCATCAGGATCGATGAGAATGACTTTTGTCGAGGGTGATCACTTGTTTGTTAACAAGTTTATTTATGGGGTTCCCGTCCCGTTTACAAATAAAAAATTCTTTAAATTTAAAAAAGTGAAAAGTGGAGAGATTGTTATCTTTCGTTTTCCGTCAAAGGACAAAACCAATCCTCACTATGGAAAAGATTTCATCAAACGTGTTGTTGCGGTCGAAGGGCAGATCGTGGAAATCAAAAACAAAGTTCTCATCGTTGATGGAGTGGAGCAGGAAGAACCTTTCAAACAGCACAAAGACTCCAGGATTTACAACCCTTCCTTTAAATTGGATCCCAAGGATTTTCAGGAGCGATGGGAAACCGCCAATTTTTCTTCCATGGGAGGGAATGATATTCGGGACAATTTCGGTCCTGTTGTTATTCCATCGGGGCGAATCATGGTCATGGGAGACAACCGAGACCGATCCTTCGACTCTCGCTATTGGGGGCCCCTTCCTTTGTCGGCCATAAAGGGCAAAGCCCTTCTCCTTTATTGGCCTTTGCGCCGGTTTCGCATGATTCATTAATGGGTATAGGTCTCTATATTCACATTCCTTTTTGCCAATCCCGTTGTGGATATTGTGATTTTGCTACTTATACATACCAGGAAGATCATCTCGATCGGTATTGTAAAGCCCTTTCTTATGAAATGAATCAAGTTCCTTCCAAAGTGATAGATACCCTTTTTTTGGGAGGGGGAACGCCCACCGTGTTGTCAGTGAAACAAATTGAGTCCCTTTTCTCCAATTTAAGATCTCATCACAAATGGGATGGGCTATCCGAAGCCACTGTTGAAGCCAATCCGGAAAGTGCGACAGAAGAGAGACTTTTGGCTTTTCAGCGTGAGGGGATCAACCGATTGAGCTTTGGTATTCAAGATTCTCATGACCGATTGTTGAAATCAATGGATCGTCTTCATTCTTGGGATCAAGGTCGAGAGGTCTTCCAAAAGGCGCGATCACTCAACTTTAACAATATTAACCTGGATCTCATCTTTGGATTGCCAGGCCAATCGCTGTCTGATTGGGACCAAACCCTCATCGATGTTATGGGATTGGGGCCAGAGCACATATCCCTCTATGCTCTGAAAATTGAATCAGGAACACCCTTTGATAAAGCAGGCATTACCGTTGATCAAGACCTTCAAGCCGATATGTATATACGGGCATCGGAGATATTAACAAGGGAAGGATATGACCATTATGAGATCTCCAACTTCGCCAAACCGGGTTTTGCCTGCCAACACAATTTAAAATATTGGAAAAACGAAGAGACCATGGGATTGGGACTTTCAGCTGCCAGCTTTTTGGATGGGGAACGCCGAACAAATCCCCGTGGCCTGTGGGAATATATCGAAGGAATGGAGCCTCAGGGCGATCTGAATCCATCCCTGGTTCGGTTATCTCCTGAAGATCGAGAAAAAGAGGATGTGATGTTGGGGCTTCGCCTTAAAGAAGGGGTTCCTTATCACCAAATTGAGAAGATGTGTCTCCCCATTTTCCAATCATTTATCGATCAGAAGTTGGCCTTTATCCAGGATGATCGATATGTGCTCAATCCGAAGGGATGGCTATTGTCCAATCAATTGTTTCAATTCTTGATTTAAACGCGTTATTTGAATTCAAAACTCCCCAATTGTTACAACTAATTTACAGATCCTTAAGGAAATCTTAAGACCCCTTCAGCTAGAATATTATCTTGATGAAAAGATAATTAAACCAGCTGATTTAGAGGGAGTTTTGTCTTGCCGAGAAGATCTTATCTTAAGTTGCCCGCCATCCTTTTGTCATTGTTGTTTTTTGCGACGAATTGCGTCTTTGCGAACGTGGCCGAATCCAACTTTTGGAAGGAAAGGAAAAAGGCCATAAAACTAACCCGCTTGCCAAGCCCCCACCTTGGCGGTAGTGGCTCTCTCTTTATTGATAAATTTCCTCAGCTCAAACCCCCTTCTTCTATAAAAGCATTACCCAAGCGTATCCAGGAAGGTCTACCTTCCAAAATTGATCCCGCCTTGAAATCGTTGTTAACCGATATTCCCTATCAGTATGGATCCATTCGCAAGGTGAATATTCCAAAGAATCCAAACGGAAAAATCATTTTGCAAATTCAAGATGTGCATATGAATCACGAAGCCCAAACCAACATCGGTAACATGGTCGAGGAATTAATTAAAAAAGATCAATTGGATCTTATTGCTCTTGAGGGGCATCATGGGGATTTCAAGTTAAAACCTTTTCAGCATTATTCCAACAAGGCCGTTGTTAAAAAAGTGGCCAATTTCCTAATTCAGTCAAACAAAATCACCGGTCCCATATATGTTGGCCTCACCAGCCAATATAATACGCCCCCCATTATCGGAGTTGACGATCCTCTTCACTATGGGGCTAATATTGAAGCCTATCGCAAATCTTCGATGCACATGGATGCCTACCAAAAACAAGGTATTGAGACAGAAAAAGAGTTGGAAAAGGAGAAAAACGATGTTTTCAATTCCAATCTGAAAGAATTTGATAAGAGAGTGGGGGAATACCGTAATGGATTGCTGTCCCTTGGGCGTTTCGTCCAGCTCATCGCTCAATCAAGTTCTTTAGATGAATACCCGGCAGCTAAGATATTCGTTGAAGCCTTTACGCTTGAATCAAGGATGGATTTTCGGAAGTTGGAATTGGAGAGATCTCGACTCATAACAAAATTGGTTGAAAACCTAGATGAAAAAACCCTATCTGAATTGACCGCCAACAGCATCGCTTACCGAACCAATCAAATGCATCATGCTGATTTTTACCGATACCTACAAAAAATATGTCTCCAAAATAAGGTTTCTTTGGATCAATTTAAGAATATGAACAGCTACATTCGTTATGTTCTCCTTTCTGCGCAGATTGATCCGCAGAAGCTTTTTGCAGAACTGCGTCACCTTGAGGAAAGAAAATACGCTGAAAAAATTCAAAATTTGCATGAAAGAACCCTGGTTCACAAAAGCCGACAATTGCATTTGACGAAGAAGTTGATTGATTTCTCGCTCACCAGGGAAGAATGGGCGGAATATTCAAAGGGAGAGAATAGCTCGGCATTTGATCATCAGCAGATGTCTTTAGCCTCTTTTGAAAAATTTTATGAAGAGGCCATTCTTCGAGATAAGGCCATCTCCGAAAATCTCGTTGAACTTATGAAGAAGGGGGAATCTCGGATTGCTGTGTTGGTAACGGGGGGGTTCCATTCAAAAGGAATTGAAGAACATCTCGATGAAAGGGGCTTTACCTCCATTCAATTTGCACCACGAATTGAGAGAGTAAATACCGAAAAAGGAACTGCTTATCTGTCTGTGTTTACCCAAGAAAAAACCCCAATTGAGAAACTTTTTGGTGGTCAGAAACTGTTTCTAACTTACAATCCGTTCAGTCCCGTTATCCGGTTTGAAACCGCCGGAACCATTCCTGCCGAAGAGCTGTGGTCGGCACCAGACAGAGAGAGGATCTCTCAAATATTTGCAAAGTTGGCTCCCGGATTTGCCGATCAGATAAGGGTGGTAAAGGTAAGCGGGGGTGGTTTGGATTCCGTTGTTGAGATTTCTTTTATAAAGAACAATGAGGACGTCGTTGAGCCCATTCAGTTGAGGATTCAGAAAGATAGAAGGGGAGATATTGCTTCTATCCAACAAGTTGAAGAAGGAGCGGAGGCCTACGAGCCTCATGCTTGGCAATTGGTTTTGGTCGCCCTTTATAGGCAAATATACCGAATCAAATGGTTGGGTTTCGTGGCTCCTGTCTTGGAATGGCCATTATACCGGCTTCTGCCAAAAAACGGGCAATCTTATCTCTTTTGGTTATTGGTGTTGCATCCCAATCAAACTCTTAATGATGTTCTAAAGCACTGGATTGGTTTGCATGTTATTTCTCACGCAACGTTAAAAGCGGGCCAAAAACATGTTAACCGATTTCTCTCATGGTTGGACTCGGAGTGGGCCAATATGTTGGCGCATTGGGAAATCAATCGAATTTTACCAGAAGCCCCCCAGCAGATTACGGGCTTATTAAACGAAAATGAAACCCAGGTATATGTAGAAGACCAGGACGTTGTTATCTCAGTTGAACAGAGAAAGTTTGAACACAGCCAAGCCATGAGTGATGTGTCCACCTTGCGAATGTCATCTCGGAATACCCGGATGCGGGTAATGCCAATGGAAGAGGCTATGAACCGATTGAGCATCTACAATCGATCTCATGGTAATACGCGTCAATGGAGAACGGGACAAGGCGCAGATGAGGTTATTACAGATAGCAGTGAAATTCGGTCACAATTTCGATCCTATCAGGCTTATATTGATGATGTGATTGATCAAGAGTCAGAAGCCGGTTGGGAGTTTTTTACTCTTTTTGACAACAGCAACACATTCGGAAACCCGAACTATATCGCCTTTGTAGACGGCCTTATCTATCACGGAACCGGTATGGAAGGGCAGGATGAGTTTGTTCAAGATTTTGATAAGCCTTTCCTTTCCTTGGTTCAATATCCTGATGGCCATGTTGAAATGGATGAAATTTATTATGAGATTGATGAAGAAGAAAGCGGTTGGACTGAAAATTATATTTACCAAAAACGGGCAAAAGCCTATAAAGTCGACCGCATAAGTCCCGATGTTTGGACAACAGGAGAGGAGCTAAAAGGGATTCAGGCTTTTAATGGTGTTCCGGTTTTGCGGGACGGGGAATCCCTGGATATGAAAAGGATAATTCGATCGGGGTACTTTTCTGATTTTCGGCATGTGGTTCATGTTCATGCGTTAAAACCGGATGGTTTGGATTTTATATCAGATAGACAAAGGAGAGAAAAAATTGAGGCCGCTCTTAAGACCGTAAAGGCAGGTCTATATTTTGGGAGTGATCAACTTAATGACAATAGTTTCAGGAAATTGGCAGAAGCCATTGACAGCCCTGTCACTCTTAAAAATCATTTGATGGTTTCAGTTAATGGTACTTCTGAGAAGGTCCCTCTTACGCGGGCCGAGGTCAAAGAATTGTTTGAGAGAGAAGATTATCAAGAGGTCACGCACGAGCCCCAAAAGCCAGGAGAGTTTCGATTGGTGGGGTTGGACAGCGTGGATGTCTTTTTTAAGCCCAATCCCTATCCCATGCTCTTATATGGTGAAACCAATACGGGTGAGATCGTCATATCGGCTCAAGCCATTGGTGGGGCCTCAGGTCAAACCGGAATTACGCTTAGAGAAATACCAGCTTGGGCAGAAGAACACAACATTCAGACGTTGTTTATTGGCTCACAAGGGACAGGCTCTTTATCCAATTATGCACCCCAAGGACATCGAACAAAGGGTAGCTTAAAATTGGAGTCCGTTGTAAAGGGGAGCGAAATCGCCCCCGGTTCTCAGAAAGAAAGAAGAACAACATCGTGTGCCATATGCTTTTTGGTTAAGAGAGATCCCGCCAAGCTTTATAACAAGGTTAGAGATCAATTGGCCGAAATGGAATTCGAGGAAGAAGGATTTGGGGCTGTCCGCGAGAAGTTGGTTGAGGGTATTGGTCAATCCTATCACCTCTTTTTTACGCGGGTTGCCGACTTTTTATATGACGTTCATAAAGCGTTGGGTTCTCTGGTGCACCGTGGACCGGACCATCATGAAGAGGTGGAAAAAACGTACCAACATTCGCTTGATGTCATTGCGAGTGTGGCGCAACTATTTTCTGTTGTTGAAGGGAAAAATCCCCCCGCTGAGAAAAAAGGATTGGGTCGGTTATCGCTCGCACATGAGGAACAGGCTTCCACCAGCTTTGACAATCTTCGCAGACTCATGGATTCCTTGAGCGATGATGCCAAACCAGAAGCAATGAATTATTTGCTTGAAACCGCTCTTTTGCATGATACTGCCAAGTATGGTGAATTATTAAATCCATCCAAACCCCATGAAATATACGCCTATGAGGTTCTCAAGGAGAGAGAATATGACGTTTCAAGAATGGTGAATGAAATTATTCGGTTACACGTCCATTTTGGTATTACCTATAACGGTGAATTCAATCCACAGATTCTCATTGATGAAATCAATCATCTTTGGAATGAAGGTTGGAAAGAAGGAGAAATAAAAACGCTGATGACATTGACCGCTGTTTTTACGCTGGCTGATGTGACGGCTTATGGCTATGTTACCAACACAATGGTTGATCAGTTAACGGAGATGGTTCTTGGAAATCATGATCAATCAGGCCTCTCTTTTATTATCGAAACTCTGAATCAGCCGAGCGTTTGTCAGAATTTGTCTTCAAAATTTGTGGATGTGTACGCGGCACAAATGCAGGTTGGTTTGTTGCGATTCGGAGATTTGGAGGTTGATAACTATCCTCGTGATCATTTTGAAAGAGAAATAGAAAGGGCAAAGCAGGAAACAACATCGGGAACCAACTGGAAAGTAGATACCGATGATTGGAAAGTTTTGGAAAGAATTGGAGAAATATTTGAATTTCGATATGTAAACAATCTTATCAAAGCCATCAGATTGACGAGTATTCCGGCTGCCATTAATTTTATGCGGTTGATAGTCAAAGCCGCACTTCTTCTGAAACAATCACGCGTTGTTTTTGTCGGGGCACACGGTCAACCTATCAACAAGGTTGGCGATTTGACCATTTTCTTGCGCAATCTGATCCGGCATTTGCCATATGCAACAGATATTCGCTCGGATGATCATCGCACCTATTACCTTGTTGGGAGCGATAAAAGGCGATTGCCGGATTCTCCCTCCATTATGGTTACAAAGGTTCAGGAAAAGGACACCATGGTTGTTCGGTTTCCATTCTTTATATCGAAAAAAATTAAAGATGTTGTTGATTTGGGGGGAGACATTGAGGTAACGCCTTCCCTTCGAGAAAGATATCTTGTCAATTTGACATCGGACATCATGACTCCTTATGGGGTTACCATCCCCACAGATCCCTTAAACACCTACCAACAGACCTTTAATCCACTAACCTCCATGGTGATTGCTCAATCTATCGTTAATGTTCGCAAGCCAAAAAGGGTTATTGTCACAGCAGACAGCAGCGTCTGGGCAAAAGAACATGCCCGTTATATCTCAGGTGTATTGGCGGGTAATGATGTTGAGGTTGTGCTTTTCTCCCGGACCATGCCGTTGGGGGTACCCGCTGGGCTTATTCAGCAACAACCTGGATTGGCCGATATGGTTCTTCATCTGAATGCCGGAGCAGGGGGGCGAAATTTTGGCTTCGGGATATACACAAAAGACGGGTCATTGTCTTCAGGTGAGCTTCGGTCCATTTTTGCGGCGGATGGGGGAATCGGTGATTATCTAAGTGGAAAGGAAAATGAGCTTCACCTTAGGCCTTCGTCAATGCCAACAAAAAAATCATCGAGGAAAATTGATGCTTTTAATTATTTGTTGCCGGAAATAGATTTGGGAAAAACGCAGTCCACAACACTTTGGTTTAGTGATCCTGAAATAATGGATTCAATGGAAGATTCCTTTGAAGCGGCGTATGGGTCTGATTGGTGGCACAAATTAAATGTGGGAGTGGTTCATGAACAGAGCCCCATTGGACCCTTTGATAACAGTTCATACCTAAATGATGACAAACGGGCCTTTTCATCTACTTTGCAAAACCGTCCCGATACCACTGCAATTATGTTAAACGCCAATGGCTCCCGATTTGGATTGGCGGAGAAAGTACCCACATCAGTGGGGGAACAATTGGAAGCGCTGGGAGCAGAAATTATCCGTGATGATACTTATCCCGATACGGTGATAGTCCATTATCCTCCGTTTCTCATTTGGACAATGATTGCGGCTTTGTACGCCGATGAGCACGAGAAGAATGGAGATAACAAGGCTTTTGCTGGGACTTTTCCGACCTCGGAAAATGTTAGACGAATTGCTCAGGCCAGAAGATTAGAATATTTGCCCTCTGATATTGGGGAGCCGGCTTTAAAGGCGGTGATTAATGATTATGAGGGAAGGGATGACCATAACCGGACATTGATTTCATTTGAGTCCAGCGGTAATGGCAATGGTTGGTTATCCAATAGGGAGGTTGACCGGATTGAGCGGCAGAACAATCCCTTTGCCATGGCCATGATGCTGCTTCACTTTGATCCCGCTGTTAAGGCCGATTATCACTCCTTTGGCGAATACCTTTTATCCGTACCAACCGAATTTAACATTAATTTGTCACAGGTGAGACAAACCAATGTTTTAGAAAGTCAGGTGTCGGATGGGGCTCGGCTTCTTCAGGAAATTGAGGAGGGCCAATCGCTTGGGGATTTTAAAGTTGAACGCATTGAACAGTACTCGGAAGTAACCCGCGGTCGACGAATTTATTTGGACAAGGGAGCTGTTGTGTCTTTTTACTTTTCCTATAAGAGCAAAACAGCAGAAGATCCCACAATTCGCATCTTTGTTGATGCGCCCAACCAAGAAGTCATAAGCCAGGTTGAATCTGCGATTGGGTTGTCGTCTAATGGGGTGGGTTTGGGGTTGGGTGTCATCCCATTTGTAAAAAATATTATTTTGAGAAATTTCCCTGTGCTTGAGAGAAACTACGATACAGACACAGCTCCTTTGATTGAAGAGATTCTTTTGCCCACATTTTTTATCCTTGCCGTATTTTTAGGCGCTTTTGGTATGGACATGTTCATGGGGACAGGCCTAATTCGATTTTTAACTTCCAATTCACCTGGCTCAATTGTTGTTCTCAATGCCCTTTACCGTGTGGGATTTATTTTAGCCCACCCGAAAAGCGAACGCGGCCCGCCCCTTATTGCCTTTATGAACTTTGTTGTTACTTCCCTTCCTGTTTATATTGGTCTTCTCCTTAGTTTGCCAACCGTGACAATTATCCTTTTAACGATGATTTCTGTCCTGCTCGCCACAATCCTGCATGTCGATTGGAATTTAAGAGAAAAGGCTCGAGAAATGGGCCTTGTCAAAACGGACGAACCTTCAAGCGAGCCTTACCTCATTTCTCCCGGTTTATTCGGTATGAGTCCGACTGGTGGAAGTCGGACCAAAGGACCAGGAAAATATTTATTTGGTCTTCGAAACCTTTTGGGGCGAATGGCCATGGTGTGGATGGTGCCTTCAGGCTCGACTGACACGCCTGAGAAAGCGGACAGAGGAGACGACGTTGGCTCCATTTCCCTTCCTGAGCTCTATAAAAAGGTATATGACCCTTTAACCGATATTCAATTTGATGATTGGGATTTTCAATCCATCCGGCAAAAGTTGGTTGATACGATTGGTGAATCCTATCTCGCCCTATTTAATGCCACGGCTCAAGTTCAATATCAGGCCTTTCGTGATCAGGGAGGACAGAAGGAATGGAATGACGACCATCAGGAAAAAGTGGTCAAAGAATACAATCATTCGCTGGATGTCCTTGCCACCGTTGTTCAATTTAAAGCCATTATGGATGGAACAGATTATGAGCCGGGTGAGAAAGGATTTGGTTTGTTGGCCACCCGACATGAGCGGCGTTCAAAGGAAAGCTTTCAGCATATTCGGACCCTTCTTAATCGTCTTTCTCCTAATGTTGATGTGAGTTTGGATTATATGTTGCAGACATGCATTCTCCATGATGTTGCCAAATACGGAGAATACCTAAACCCGGCTAAGGGACACGAAGAAAACGGACATAAGCTCATTGTTGCCGAACGTATCGATATTCCCGACATCTCAAAAGAGATGGTTCGTCTGCATGTCCATTTTGGAATCACCTATAACGGAGAGTTTCATCCTCAGAAATTGGTTGATGAGGTTCTATACTTCCATAAAAAGCCTTGGGAAAAGGAAGATATCAAAACCCTTATGGCCCTGACGGCCCTCTTTACCATAGCGGATGTGACAGCCTATTCCCCTGTAACTAATACGCAAGTCGAAAAGTTGGTAGAAATGGCTTCGGGGAATGATGAACATGGTGGTCTTTTTGAGATCATCGATGTTGTGGATAAACCATTAGAGAGGCGAGGTTTAATTCGAAAATTCAATAAACGGTTTTCGGATCAGACAATTATTGGATTGCTAAGGTTTGGGAATAAGGAAGTCGATGGATATGATGAGGATCATTATCCTAGATTGATAAAGGGAGCCATGGAAACCGTTACCAATCGGACAGACGGAATTGTCGGAAAAAAAGAATGGGGCCTTTTAAAAGCCATTTCTGATCTTCGTGATCTTCGCCAGGCCAATTATCTCATTAAGTCCATGCGCTTAAAGCCGGAGAATATCCCAGGAACCCTGAATTTCATCCGGTTGGTCATCAAAACAGCTCTTACAACCCAACAAACAAACCTTGTTTTTGTCAGTGCAGAAGGGCGGCCCATTCCATCGGCGGGTGATCTTACGGAGTTATTGAAAGATCTTATCAATGATTTGCCTTTGGCGACCGACATCCAATCTGATGACCATCAAAGCTATTATCTTGTTGATAGCGCCAATAATCGGCTTCCGGACTCGCCTCTTATGTTTGTTCGAGACGTTGAAGGGCAAAATACTCTGGTTGTTCGGTTTCCTCACTTTATTGATCCCAAACTCAAAGAAGCTTTGGAGTACGGTGGAAAAATTACGTTGTCTCAAGAAATTCGGGAACAATATCTAGCTCCCTTGTCTGATTCCATCGTTACGCCTTACAACCTGACTATTCCACTCGGTGTAAATTTATTCGAACAACCTTTTAATCCGTTAACAACATTGGCGATCACGCAATCCGTTGTGAATGTTCGGGAACCAGTGAAAGTCACTGTGGCAGGGGATAGTAGCTCCTGGGCAACCGAACACAAACGCTATATTGCGGGTGTCTTAGAAGGAAATGGGATTAAGGTTAAAAATATAGAAGGCGCTGTTCCAGCAGGGAAGGCCCCATCCCATCTGAACCGCAAATCTGATCCACGGGAATTGGTCATTTATGTTAGTGAGGGGATGGGAAGTCCCAATTTTCGGGTTGAAATTTATGATAAGTTCGGACCCTTATCGAGAGAGAAACTGGAAGATCTCTATCATAATGATGGTGGTATTAAAAGTTTTGTCGACGGCCATTCGGATACAATTCTATATACCACTCCATCTCCTCCTGAATCTGTGGCCTATCATTTGCCGGAGATTCGAATCAGGGATAGGGATTCAACCGCGATTTGGTTTGCAGATGATCGGTTGATTGGATCTCTCCATCAATCCTTGGCCAAAGCCTATGATGAAGAATGGTGGAAGGTTCTTCGCATTGGAACCGTTCACCGAGACCGACAGTTTAATTCGTTTGGGAGCGGGTCTTATTTAACGGAAGGAAAACGTCCTTTTTCGAAAACCCTCCTCAGTCGTCCTGAGACAACATTTATTATGCTAAATGCTCCAGGATCGAGATTTGGACTGGCTGAGAAGATTCCTTCCCAGTATGCATCTCAATTGGAAGATTTGGGTGCTGTTGTGGTTGATCAAGATCGGTCAAGGGAATCCGTTATTGTCCATTATCCACCCCACCTGATATGGACAATATTGGCGGCATTGTACGCTGATCAGTATGCTTTTGAGGCACAGGGGAAAACTTTTGTTGGTTCTTTCCCAGTATCATCGAACATTGAAAGGTTGGGTAGAAAACGAGGAATTCCCTATATCTCAACCGATGTGGGTGAACATCATATCGCTAAAGCGGTATCCATTCATGAGCTGAGTAGTAAAAACAAAACTTTGCTTTTCTGTGAACCAAATGGAAAGGGAAATGTATTTATGATGGATCCAGCGGTTCCCCATATTAATAAACAAGATGTTCCTTTTGATGTTGCCATGATGTTGTTTCATTTCAGCCAAACGATTAAACCCAAACATAAATCTCTGGCGGAATACCTTCTTTCGATTCCCTCCTCCTTCAGTACCAAGCTCTATCAATACGAAGAAGTCAACAGGAAAGCCGATGAAGTGGATTCCCAAGTTAAAGGGTTTCAAGGCTTAGAAGAAGGAGCAATGGTTGGCCGTTTTACCGTTAAATCTGTGGAAAAATATTCCGCTGTCACAAACGGCCAAAAAGCAACTTTTTCAGATGGCCTTACCATTTCAATGTACTTCTCCTACAAGGGATCGAAAGAACCCACCGTTCGGTTTTATTTTGATGCCCCGACGAAGGAGATGATTGAAGAAGCGAAACAAGAGTTGGGTTTGAAAACACAGAAGACCAAGAAGCGACGTACAGATAAGGCAGTCATACCGGTGGTAAAAGAGTGGGTGACGGAATTTTACCCAAGCTTAGAAAAAAACTACGACACAAGGACCGGCCCTGTTTTAGAAGAAATTATCTTGCCAATGCTTTTTACGTTTATGATCTTTTTGATTGGCGCTGATGTAGCTTCTCTTCAATTTCTATTATCTTCAACTCCCATTCTTTGGGAAACCTTTGCCAATTGGCTTGTTACCAGCCCCGGGGTATCCTATTCGGTTATAAATACTCTCTACCGAATCGTGTTCGTTAAGGTGCATCCCAAAGGTGACCGTCGTCCACTCCTGGTGGCATTGGTTAACTTTATCATCACATCCCTGCCTGTGTTGGTTGGGGAATATTTAAATTGGTCCATCTTCGCCATTCTTTCCCTAACAATAGGGGCTGTTGTATTGGCAACCTTATTTCATGCTGCCCTAAATCCAAGGCAGGAGGCGCAAGAAATTGGTTTTCATCTGGCGGCGGGTGGCTTACCTCGTCCAGGTTATCCTGTTGGTGCAAATCTTGGTAGCCGTTTGGTAAGAGACCTTAATAAACTAAGACCGATTGATTGGGGGAGCGATCTGCATCGGCACCTGTTGTGGATAATTAAAGCCGGATGGCTACGCGGGGGGCAATGGAGTCTTCATCTCAACCAACCTACCAATAATATTATTGAGTTTTTAACCAAAAATGAATTTGAAGAGGATGAATATTATTCTCTTATCGTTGTCTTGGGTCATATTAAAGAGGCCTTTCCTGAAAGCAAGAGTTACGGTTCGGATAAATATCGTGGGGATGACTATTTGTATCAAATTGATCGGCTTCTCTCGGTCGTTATTTACAAGGTGGGAAAAGGGCTTCTCCCACATGATCGACAAAAGAAGTTCAGGGAATTAACCGACCGGCTTGGACTGATATCGGACAGAAGGGTGAGAAAAAATCTCAGCGCCTTGAGCGACATGGATGCATGGGAGCGCCATTTTGGTCATGGCTGGCATCACGCCAGCAAATTTGAAGATCACCAATCTGGTGAATTGGCAGAAACCACCAATTATGTTTACCAGAGAATAATGGAACTAAAAGATTGGCTGATCAGGCTTAAGGTAGGCCAGACCAAGTTGTGGGATGATCCACTCTCGTTATTTGACCAAAAAGGTGACGAGCTAAAAGAAGCCGGGATTAATTTCGTTCCTGAAACCTTGCGCGATGAAGACCTTTTGCAATTTCAGCTGGCCTTCCTGGAAAAAGCAGCAAAGGAAGGTTTCAACGACATTTTGGTGTTTAATGCACATAAATATCTTGGTTTACCCTATCGGGATCTTCGGAATGCAATTGGACAGCTAACCTTAAGTAGAGTCGAGGAATTTGTTTCTAAGTCTATTCCGGATAGAGCAAATGATGGGGACCTTTTAAAAGAGCTCAGGGAGTTAATTCGGTACAAAGAACCAAAGCTAACTGAATTCGGGCACCCGAGAGATTCAAAAGAAGAAGAGTTGAATCATAAATTTATCGTTGGTCTTCGTAAAATCAAGTCAAGATATGGTGCAAATATTCAATTTTCAATGGGACTCGATAAGGCCAATAATGGTGGTGATCAACATCTGCTCAGGTCTGTATTGGATAAATCTCAGGTTGTGGCCTTCGGTCGTCTCCCTTCAAATTATATGGATTGGAGATACCCCAATCGGAAAAGGTTTGTGGAAGTTCACCATCGCCAACTTGCCAACAAAGATCAAGGCGTATATGACTATCACGATCAAGAACGAGCTGTGTTGTCGGTTCTCAATCACCATGTTCATGTGGATCAAGTGGATGTCCCAGGACCTTTAAGAACGCTGGGGCTTTCCATAAAAGAAAATGATGAACTCCTTGGTATGTTCGAAAACTCTCCCACGAGGTACAACCATCCCAATCCTCTTAAGAATATGGATTATATGATGGTGACCTTGGAAAAAAAGGGAGCAATCGATGGAAGGTTAGCGGCATCAGGTGGTTATCTAACGGCCCATCTTTTTTCGATCAAATCCCCTTATCTCCGATGGCTGGTTGCTGTTTTTGGCCTCATTTGGGTTTATAAGATTGAAGCGCCCCTAATTTCTTCTTTCATTCCTCTATCCCTTGGTTGGGTTGTTTTCGGTTTTTGTTTTGTCGCATTCCATTTGGTTTTGAAGAAATTCAGTAAAGATGACGGAATTCGTGGGTCCCCTGTCGGAGAAAGTGTTCTTGGTTATGTTGCCGTGCTCAGCCTCTATATGTTGTTTCATCAGCTCGGCCATCCTTCCCTGGCTGTTCTTTCCCACCTCTTTTACGATGCCTATCTGATGAGAAAAGATTTGTTAAGACCCTTCATGGCCTTGCTTGATTATCTTCATCGGAAAACGGGTGGATTAGAAGGTGTTATTTTCGGGTGGCCGATGATACCAATGATGAGTTATGCCCTAATAGATGGTGCCGTCAACTTGCATACCGAATGGAATGCAGAAGAGGAGTTGGGGGATGGATCTTACCTTCTTCCGAGGCGTCTTGTTAGCAAAAGTCGGTTCAAAGGACCGGAGAAATATCTTTATGGCCTACGAGACCTTTTGCGGCGCCTGTCTGTAGCTTGGATGGTCTCTCCGGATACAACAATGGATGGGGGGGAAGAAGAAGGAGAACCGAAAATAGCCTCCCTTACTCTTCCACCAGACGTTACCGCAGAGCCCACTGTTATTGATGTCCCGTACCATGTGAAGGGGGAAGTTGATTACATTGAGGTAATGATGAATCCCTCCTTTGAGGCGCGGCAAACGGGTCCCTTTGCGAATCAGATGAGAGTGGAATTTAAGCGAATCCTGGAACGACGCCAACAGGCCAATGAACTGGGGGATCATTTTGACGCTCTTATGAAACTGGTGGACTGGAACGGGGGGACCGATTATCAGCGCGTTCATAATCTTATCGAGATCCTAAGCCGCCAACAGTTTGAAGAGGATTTTTATTTTTATCTGATTGTGCGCTTAAGTCTCTTTAAATCCATTGTCTTAATGAGAGACTATGATGCTGGTTCGGCTTATATAAAGGATGAATTCATCGGTTACCTGAATAACATCCTTTCCGCCGTTATATATCATGTAGGTAAGGGATGTGTGAAGTTTGATCGGCAACAATCGTTCACTCGATTAATGGAACGGCTGGCTCCCCTTTCATCCCAGCTCGAACAGTGGGGTTTGCACACCCAGTTTGAGGCCTTACAAGATATGGAAACCTGGGAAAAGCATTTTGGTCAGGGTTGGCAGATGGTTGTCAAATATGAGGATCCGAATTCCAGCGTCCTTCACGTAGCAACGAATTATGTTTATCAAAAGATAATGGAAGTAAAAGAGGCGATTTTTCCCCACAGCAACGATCAGCAGAAACTTTGGGATGATCCCCTTTCAGTGTTTGAATTACAAAAACAAGAGTTAGGCGAAGCCGGGATTAATTTCATTCCTGACTCTCTCACCGATTATGATCCGCTTCAGTTTCAATTGGCCTTTTTGGAACGCGCGGCCAAAGAAGGATTTGAGGATATCTTGATCATTTCGGCTAGTCGCTATCTTGGTCTTCCCCGGAGGAGCCTTGCAAGTGCGATTGGACATTTGGCTCTGAGAAAAGTGAAAGAATTTATAGAGACACCCCTTCCGGATGATGCCAGTGATGATGATCTTTTAAGTGAGCTTCAGAATTTAATCGGGTACGAAGAGCCAGAGATAAGTACGGTCGATTCAGGTCGATCGATGGTGAATAAAATTCTCACCCAAAGACCCGATCCGATCGAGCAGGAATTGAACCACCGGTTCCTTGTCGGCCTCCGGAAGTTGCGATCAAAATACCCCATTCGTTTCCAATTTTCCTATCGACATGATGCGGCTTCACCCGGAGAAGAACAAAATCAACTGGGATCTGTTTCGGATAAGAAAAAGGTCGTGGTTTTCGGTCGTCTGTCATCAGCTTATATGGACTGGGGTGTTCGGGAAAAGAAATTCATTAGAATTGAACACCGGCATCTCCTAAGACAAGATCAGGATGTTTATGATTATACAAATCAATTTCGGGCGGTTGTTTCTGGGGTTGGTCATATCGTTAAAGTGGATCGGGTCGCGGTTCCGGAAGTAGCCAAAACGGTCGGCGTACCCATAAAGGACAACTCTGATCTTCACACACTTTTTCTTAAAACCCCGACAAAATATACGGATTCTGGTCTCTTGAAGGACACGGATTATATGATGGTGACGATTCAGAAAAAAAGATCCGATCCCAAAGATGAAGAAGTTTCGCCAAATGACCCAAAAGGATTTGTATCTCCTCCCAATCCTTATCGATTTGTTCCCGATCCTTCAAGTCCGGCGATGGTATCTTCTGCTGGTTATCTGATCGCTCACCTCTTTCCGGTTCGGTCACCTGTTCAGCGGTGGATGGTGGCGGTCCTTGGAATGTTATGGGTTTATAGGATAGAAGCCTCCTATGTTTCTTCTTTTATTCCCTTTACTCTGGGGTGGGGGATGATTGCTGTTGGATTTATTGCCTTCCATCTGATATTGCAAAGCCTTAGCCAAGATGATGGCATTCGAGGCTCACCCCTTTTCCCCAGCCTTTTTCAGCATACTTTAGTTCTGAGCTTCTATGTGGTTTTCCATTATCTTGATCAACCTTCTCTTGCTGTTTACTTACACCTTCTTGTCGATGCTTACCGAATGAGAAAAGATTTGTTAATCCCCTTGATGGCCCTGCGTGATGATGGTCGTTGGAAAACTGGGGATTCTGACCCGGCTTCTTCCTATACGAGTTTGAATCCAGCGGTAAGTTATGCCATGACAGATGGGGATGTTAACTTGCCACCATTATTGCAAATTGAATCGGATCCGGATTCTGTCGATGTTATTTTATCGGATGGAGATTTAAAAAAATTCAAAAAGTTTTTAGAGAAGATAGGAAAACCAATAGACAAAAACCTGCGAACATACAAGGGACGAACCGAAATTGTTCGTAAGATTTTTCCACTGCTGCACCCCGAGGGGGACCGGTTCTTGATTGACCAATTAGCAGGAATTCTACATTTGAGTTTCATTAATGAAGATTTTCGATTGCGAGCTATAAAGGATGTGATTGGAAATACCATAAAGCAAGGAGGAATTGTTTATAGAACGGGCAAGTTAAGTGGTGAGAATAAAGACCACTCCCCCCATTCGGCCTGGTATCCGGTTCCTGATGGAACAATTTTTATGACGAGCCAACGGTATCGCCGAAGAAAAATAGTGGAGACGGCACCTGCTACCCCTACCAATGTACCCCAGGAAAAGGCTGCAACAGTTTCGGTTACCGTTGATCAGGAAGGTCCAACTGATCCGGATGGATTAGATTGGAGTATCTTTGGCAATGCATTGAAATTCCTTGCCATGCAGGCAGATGAAGTTGCCGCCATCAAAAGGCGAACTTTTTGTGGTTTTATGGCATTGTTTGCCCTCCTCACTGGAATGAATCCGGCTGTGAATATGGCCGCTGGGACAGCCCTCCCCACATCGGTTGGTGAACTTTTGGATAAATACGTCATATTGGCTGACCTGGATAGATCAGAAGATCATGATTGGACCGCGAATGATAAGTCAGAAACTCTTTCTCAGATCCGATCAAGAATATTTTTAGGGAAGGAAGATCCTGCAGAGATTGATCGCTCGTTGGATCACCTTGTCAAGTCAACCGAGAGGGAAATTAAATATGGAAAAAAAGTTATGGAAAGGACTCATTTTGAATTGAGACGTTCCCTTCGTCCCTCGGAGGATAGGAATAAACAATTGGGGGATATTATGGAGCATCAATGGGACCGTACTTTTTGGAGGAAAAAAGAAAGAAATCCATTTCATCGAACTGAGATGGATGACAACCGGTTCGATTTCTTATTTGAATTTTTAACACAAGGAGAGGTTACTCTTGAAAGCGGTGAGAAGGTTCTCATTACGGATGAACACCAAACAGAAGCGGCTGTTCGATTTCATAACGTTATTATGGGGCAATACCAGGAATGGTTGAAAGATGAACTCCCAGTTATTATTAGAAGTTTGAGAAAGATTGAAATGGTTCGATATCAGGCGATGGTGTTGAGAAGTTACTTAGCAAGGAGGAGTACTCGCAAGGAAGATGATTCTTCATTGCCCGAATTGCCAACAATCCTCATTGACTCAGACTATAAAAATGCTCTGGAATTGGGATTTGAGAAGTTGTCGACAATATGGGATTCGAAATCGCCCTCTAAGCCTGCCAGATTTCAATCTGTTGAGGATGTTAGAAATTCCCTGCGTTCGGTATTGGCAGCGGAGCGGTTGATTCATGAAATGGCGCACCGACCCATTCGGGTGAAAACAGATACCGATGAAGCCAAGCTTCGCGAGATGCGAAAAGAAGAAGAGCGTATCATGGAAATTGAAGCTATGGCAAACAAAGCGGCTGTTGGATTGTTTTCTGTTAATGGAGTGAAATTGAAATCTGATGGAGGAGGTAGTCGCAATCTCATCGAAATGGCTTTGGAAGAGATCGAGGAAACTGATGTGGAACTCTACACGAGAATTCACGCCAATCGTCGGTTTGGCACTCTACATGATCACAATCGAGCAACGGGAAAAAGTGCGGGTGTTAGAAATTTCATAAGAGAATTTGTTGATGAGACTTATGCATCCATCTCCAATGGCTTGGCATTCTCTGATAACAAGGATAGAACCAGCAAAGGTATCATCAAACCGGTGAAAAGGTTAATTGTTGGTCTTTTTCCACAACTGAGAACGCATTACGATACGAGAACCGGCCCGGGAGTTGAAGAAGGTGTTCTGCCGATTTTTTTTTCGGGAATGGTGTTTGCTGGGGGATTGGGGATTACTCTCCTTGTGGGATTCCTTTTGTCGTCACCGGTCTCCTTGTCATCTTATAGCCAGATTTATCTGTTCAATCCCGTGGTGACCTTTTTGGTCATGAATGCCTTATACCGAATTGGATTCGTTGGAGCCCACCCCAAAAACCAGCGTGCGCCACCTTTCATAGCCTTGGTCAACTTTGTTTTAACCTCCCTTCCTGTTGTTTTGGGTACCCTTTTCCATTGGTCAACCTCTATCACCGTTTTATCAGCTCTTGGTGCTGTACTTGTGGCTACTCAATTTCATTCTTCTTGGAATGTGAGAGAGCAGGCAAGGGAGGATGCGATTACAGCGGTCGCAATAATAAGGATGGAGAGAAATTCTCGCTTCAATAATTGGCGGGAATTGCTTTTGCCAAGGATCGAGGCCTTCTCTTTGGACGCCTCATTAGATGATGTGGCGCTAAGGCGACAATGGACTTCTGGGGTGGCTGATCGAACCCGGTCGGATTTTGTTTATCGGCATCAATTTCGGAAGACATTCCAGGAAGAGTGGATGAAACACAACAACTCCTATCAAAAAGAAGATGTGTTGAAAGCAATATGTGAGATGAGTGGAATTCATGTTATTGCGGTTTCACCCATACAAACCAATCCATCACCCCCCATGCAGGTTATGGAATTTGTTGTTGGTCCCGCTGATCTGGAAAATATCCGGCAAACCGTTGGTTCGATCCAAGCCATTAATAAGGAGAAGAACGTTCCCATTCAGGTTCGGCTCATACCAGGGAATCAATCTGATCCATTGTTAATAAAGACGCTTGAGCAAATTCAAGCAAATGATGCCAATGTCTATATAGAAAGAACGCTCTTGAGGACGACGAATTCAAGTCAGGCTTTGGATGCCCGTACAATGGAATGGGCCTTTCGAAATTGGGCCCAAAAACCCGCTCTTCGTGGTCGATCACTGCAGCTGGTCATGGCTGTTTCAGAGGATGTAACCATCCTTGGTCAGAATGAACTGGAAGAAAACTCCTTTTATGCCCAAGCTCTGAAAGCAGCGCTCACCGTTAAGCTAATCGATATCAAAAACATATTAGAGATCTTTGCCGTTGTCGCCCGACACGCGTAAAGACTTTGCATTAGTTTAGCCGATTGAGTTCCGCACTGAGGTCGTCATCCCCGCGAAGGCGGGGATCCAGGCCGTGAACCTTAATTCAAATGTGTTTCATCTGAGAGACAAGGTTTTATAAAGGTCTTCCCAATTGGGATTTCTATCTTCGATTAATCGCAATTTCCATTTTATGAGGAAGGTTTACATCCTGGATTCCCGCCTTCGCGGGAATGACGATTCTGTTTGGCTCAACACACTAAAGTAATACAGGACTTTTCTGTATATAAACCGCTGATAATCAGTAAATTAGCAATCCCCTGTCTCCCTTGACAAAAATAAATCATGCTGTTATAATTTAGCACTCCTAATTAAGGAGTGCTAAAAGTAGGAATACCTTTATAAGCCTGAATGAAATGAGAATTCTCCCTGAAGACGAACATCAAATTCGTAAAGAGAAAATTTTACAAGCAGTTATTCATCTCTTTATAAAAACAGGAAAGCCAGTTGGGTCGACGAGCATTGTCAGTCGATTCCATATGGGGCTTTCACCCGCTAGCATTCGTCATGTTTTGGCGGATTTAGAGAAAGAGGGGTTTTTAACTCACCCTCATACCTCAGCCGGTCGGGTACCAACAGATATTGGGTATCGGTTTTACGTTAATTCGATTGTAAAGATTCAACGGTTGGCGGAGGAAGAAGAAAAGCGAATTCGTCATCAATATACACAGCGCATGCAGGAGATCGAGGAATTGATGAAACAAACCACCCAAATCCTGTCCTCTCTTTCCCATTGTACGGGATTTGCCATTAAGCCGCGGTTGATTGAGGAACGGTTGCGACGGATTGAGCTGGTTCCGGTTAGTCAAAATCAAGTTTTGGGTGTTCTTGTGTCGGATTCAGGGATGGTTCGCAACCAAATGATCAGTTTGAATCAAAGTCCCAATGATGAGGCGCTGCGGTTTGCCTCTCGGTTTCTAACGGATCAATTGAAGGGGCTCAATATTAATGATGCCCATGAGCGGTTTATTTCTGAGCTTCAAAAATTTCAGGCTCAACAAATGGCACAAAGAGATTTTCTTGAAACCCTATCCCAGCATCTATTTGATGCTTCAGGTCAATCATCAGTTTATGTAGAGGGAACCAGCAATATATTGAATTTTCCGGAATTTCAAGATTTGGACAGTCTTCGCAGTTTTGCTTATTTGGTTGATAAAAAAGAAGCCCTTGCTGAAGTATTTAATCAGGAGCTGGATCGAAAAGGTCTCCAGGTTCGCATTGGAAAAGAGGCCTCTCCGGAACTCAAAGATTTTAGTGTTGTTTCATCAAGTTATCGTTTTCGGGGGCGACCTGTGGGGGTGTTGGGAATCTTGGGACCCAAACGAATGGAATATCAACGCATGATGTCGATTGTCTCAACCGTAACCGAGCTTGTTAACCGATTTCTCCATCAGCATGACAGAGATCTTTTAGAGGAGCTTCATCAAGATGATGACTGAAAACGAGAAGGATAGACAAGAAATCTCTTCTCCTCTTGATCGTCCGGATCTAGAAGAGAAATTAACGGAACTCGAGATTTTGCGTCAATCTTTGGAAGAAAAGAGTTCGAAATTGAAGGAAACAAACGATCAGTTTCTGCGTTTGGGGGCTGACTTTCAAAACTATCGAAAAAGGGCTGAGGCCAGAGTGGTTCAATCCCGACAATTCGGAAAAGAAGAGGTTTTGCTGCAAATATTATCTCTTTCAGATTCTCTTCTTCATGCTGTTGACGCCAGTGAAAAAGCCACTGATTTGGATGCCCTGAAAAAAGGATTGGCATTGGTCAATCAGCAATTTGAGAAGTTTTTAAAAGATCATGGTGTTCGTTCCATTCCAACAGAGGGTGAGAAATTGGATCCCCATAAGCACGAGGCTTTGGCACAAGAAGAGAACGAATCCGTTGAAGATGGAATTATTGTGGGGGAGATTCAACGTGGATTTATGATGGGGGATCAAGTGCTTCGAACAGCAAAGGTTCGGGTGGCAACGAAGAAGAACCAAGAGGCTGAGAAAGGAATTTAACAAAATAGAAGAAAAATTTTGCCTAGAGGCAAAATTTTTAGGAGGAACCAAAAACATGTCAAAAATAATTGGAATCGATCTTGGAACATCCAATTCCGCTGCTGCTGTAATGGAGGGGGGGAAACCCGCTATTATTCCATCGGCCGAAGGATCAACTTTAGGGGGAAAAGCGTTTCCCTCGTATGTCGCTTTTACAAAGGGAATGGATTCCCAACTGTTGGTGGGGGAACCCGCCAGGCGTCAAGCTGTGTCAAATCCGGACGGGACAGTGACCAGTTTTAAACGGAAAATGGGAACGGATTTTAAATACAAAATCCAAGATAAAGAGTTTACCCCCCAACAGCTTTCTGCGTTTATCTTGCAAAAGGTCAAAAGGGATGCAGAGGCCTATTTGGGAGACAAGGTGGAAAAGGCCGTGATCACGGTTCCGGCGTATTTCGACGATAACCAACGGCAGGCCACAAAAGATGCGGGGACCATTGCGGGTCTTGAAGTGGTCCGAATTGTGAACGAACCCACAGCGGCCTGTTTGGCTTATGGTATCGACAAAAAAGGCAAAAATGAAAAGATCATGATTTTTGACTTAGGAGGCGGAACCCTCGATGTCACGATCATGGATTTTGGAGACAGCGTTTTCCAAGTTCTCTCCACCTCAGGTGATACCCAGCTCGGTGGAACGGATATGGATAAGATCCTTATTGATCACATTGCCGAAGAATTCAAAAGAGAGACGGGCATGGATGTTCGTAACGACGCCATGGCCACCCAGCGACTCAAAGAAGCGGGAGAAAAAGCCAAAATTGAACTATCAACTGTTTTGGAGACAGATATCAATCTCCCCTTCATTACAGCGGATGCTTCCGGCCCCAAACATCTCACCCAAAAGTTGTCTCGATCAAAGTTGGAACAATTGGTTTCGCCTATTGTGGATCGGTGCCGCAAACCCATTGACCGGGCGTTGGCCGATGCCAAGCTCGAACCCAATCAGGTGACCAAAATTATTTTGGTCGGAGGTCCAACCCGGATGCCGGTTGTTCATAAATTTGTGGAAGAGGCGGTTGGTCGAAAAGTGGAAAGAGGCATTGATCCAATGGAATGTGTGGCCATGGGGGCTGCTGTTCAAGCTGCGGTATTGACAGGAGAAGTTAAGGATGTTCTTCTTCTCGATGTCACTCCTCTCTCACTTGGTCTTGAGACATTGGGAAACGTGTCAACGAAGCTCATTGACCGGAATACCACCATTCCTGTGCGAAAGTCTCAGGTGTTCTCAACAGCAGCGGACAACCAACCTGCTGTTACCATTCATGTTCTCCAAGGAGAGCGAGGAATGGCCAAGGACAATATATCCCTTGGAAACTTTGATTTGACGGGTATTCCGCCAGCACCAAGAGGGATTCCTCAGATTGAGGTGACCTTTGATCTGGATGCCAATGGAATTCTGAATGTGTCTGCAAAGGATTTGGCAACGAACAAAACTCAGAATATTACCGTTACAGCCTCAACGAAGATGAAAAAAGACGATGTGGAAAAAGCCGTCAAAGAGGCTGAACAGTATGCTGACCAAGACAAGAAAACCAAGGAAAAGGTTGAAGTTCGCAATGAGGCCGACAACATTGTTTATAACGTTGAGAAAATGTTGAAAGAATCTGGGGATAAAGTCTCCAAAGAAGAAAAAGAAAAAATAGAGAAGGCTGCTGGAGAAGTCAAAGAGGCCCTGAAAGAAGACGATGTTGAAAAAATTAAAACCAAAAAAGAGGAACTCTTGAAAACCTCACATAAGTTGGCCGAGGAGATGTATAAGGCAGCAGCAGCCAAACAGCAGGCCGAACAAGGCAAGTCTTCAAATGGAAAAGAGCAGGCTGGTCCTGGCGAAGAGAAAACAGGGAACGGGTCCAAAGAAGAGGCCAAGGTTGTTGATGCTGAAGTTGTCGATGAAGAGAAGAAACAACAATAAAAAAAATGGCAAAACAAGATTACTACGAAACTCTGGGATTGCACCGAAACGCCTCGGTAGACGAAATCAAAGCTGCCTATCGGAAAAAGGCTTTGCAATTCCATCCCGACCGGAATCAGGGGAACAAAGACGCTGAAGAGAAATTCAAGAATGCCAATGAAGCCTATAGCGTTTTAAGTGATTCTGAAAAAAGAAAGGCCTATGACCAGTTTGGTCATGCGGGTGTTCAAGGGGGAGCTGCGGGCGGCGGTCCGGGTTTTGGGGGTTTTGATTTTGGGAATATGGGGGATATCTTTGGAGATATCTTTGAGGAAGCTTTTGGATCGATTGGCGGTAGAAAAAGACGCCGCCGGGCTCGCTCGGGTCGTGATCTGCGGGTGGATCATGAGGTATCCATTCTTGATGTCTTAAATGGAAAAGAAGTGACCCTTACCGTTCCAAAGTATGATTCCTGTGAGGTTTGTAAGGGGTCTGGAGCCAAAGAGGGAAGTGGATACCGAACGTGTGCAGATTGTCGGGGCCATGGGCAAGTTCGCATTTCCCAAGGATTTTTTACCATGGCCCAAACCTGTGGACGGTGCCAGGGGTATGGACAGATTATTGAAAAACCGTGTACCACTTGTTCGGGATCTGGCCGCGTGGAACAGCGAAAACAGGTTCGGGTTCGAATTCCACCGGGTGTTGAAGATGGAACAACCCTTCGGATTTCAGGCGGGGGAGAAGCCGGTGAAAGAGGAGCAGAACCGGGTGATTTGTATGTGGTTATTCAGGTCCAGTTGGATAAACGCTTTGAGAGACAAGGAGCCGATTTGTTTGTGAATGTTGTCTCCTCTTTTCCTTTGGCCGCCCTTGGTGGGGAAATGGAAGTTCCCTCTTTGGATGGAACCGTACGTTTGAAAATTCCCGCAGGAACGCAACCCGGTGTTCGCTTTCGTGTTTCGGAAAGAGGATTGCCCCATCTGAAGGCACGTGGGAGAGGAGATCTTTATGTCAATGTCCAAGTTGAGGTCCCCAAAAAGCTTAAGAAAGAAGAGAAGAAATTAATCCAAGACCTTGCCAATAAATTAGGTGAGAAAAGAATCTCTAAAGACGATAACGTTTTTCGAAAAGTCTTTGGAGGATAATATCCTTGCCCCAGTTCATCATTAAATCCCAAGACCTATCCGGTTCCTTCTTCGCTGTTTCTGGTGAAGAAGCGCATCATCTCATTCGCACCCTTCGGAAAGGTGTTAATGATGAGATTGATTTTTCTGACGGTCAGGGGAACCAATACCGTGGTGTGATAACCCAAATTGATCAGAATGCGCTCACAGCAAAGGGACGTGTTTTGCTTAAGCACCATTCTCCAGAGAACCCATTTCGTATTCATCTTTATCAAGGCCTTCCCAAATCTTCAAAATTTGATTTTGTTGTTGAAAAAGCCACTGAGTTGGGCGCCACCTCCATTTGTCCTTTTCTCAGTCAAAAAAATATCATCAAAAGTGATGATAGAAGGGGACAGACCAAACAAGAAAGATGGGCTCGTCTTGCCAAAGCGGCTTGCAAACAAAGCGGTCGAACCCGTTTTCCACGGGTTGAGGCCCCGCGACCCTTAGCGGATTATAGAGACCAATTTCAACAATTTCCCACGTTGATACTGGATCCCGGAGAGGGGGGGATGACATTGGCTGAGGTCCTTAAGGATCGGGCCCTTCTCTCAGGAGATATCAATGTTGTCATAGGGCCTGAATCAGGTTTTCACCGTAAGGAGATTGAATGGCTCCAAGAAGGGGGGGGAACCGTGGTTAAGATGGAGGGTCTGATATTAAGGGCGGAAACAGCTGGCTTGGTTATTCTATCCATCCTAAATTACGAAAATAGCAGATAATCAATGATAAATGCTAATTTTGGGACCTGCAAAATTTACAACTTATTTACAAAAACTTAAGGCGATCTTAAGATGACACCAGGTATATACGAGGACAGATGAAAATTTGGTCTTTCACATTTGGCTGCAAAGTGAATCAATATGAGACGGAACTGTTGCGGCACCGTCTCCTGGGATCGGATGACTCATCCGTGTCCCATCCTCAAGAAGCGGATCTTTGTCTTATCAACACCTGTACGGTAACGGCTTTTGCAGATAAAGAATGTCGCCAGTTGATTCGGCGCATAACCCGAATCAATCCCATGGCCCGTTTGATTGTAACGGGGTGTTACGCAACCCGAGCGCGGGAGGAGATTCAGAATCTCTCGCCACAAGTTGAGGTTTATACCAACGAGGAAAAGGATGATCTTCCTTCTTGCTTGGGATTTGAAGTGTCTGAAAAACCTCTTGGAATACATCAGTTTGCGGGACGGACAAGGGCTTTCTTGAAGATTCAAGATGGATGTCAGGCTCCTTGTAGTTATTGCATCATCCCGACCATCCGTCCCAATATGGTGAGCAAACCTGTTGAGCGGGTAATATCCGAAATTCAGGCCCTTTTGAAAAACGGGTATCGGGAGATTGTTTTAACAGGGATTCGGTTGGGCCTTTATCGTGGGCTGGATACCTCAGGAAACAAACACAATTTGATTCAGTTGCTTAAAAAAGTCGTGACATTGGAAGGACAATTTCGTGTTCGACTCTCCTCTCTGGAAGTGACCGAAGTGACAGATTCTTTGATTGATTTTGTTGCCGCTCACTCAAAAATATGTCGACACTTACATATTCCTTTGCAATCTGGTGACAGCCAAGTATTAAAAGACATGAAGAGATGGTATGGAGCTAATATCTACCGTGACAGGGTGAAAACCCTTCGCCAAACCATACCGGATTGTGGAGTCACAGCGGATGTGATGGTGGGGTATCCCACTGAAACGGATTTGATGTTTGAAAACACAAGTGAGCTGATAAAAGAAGTTGGTCTTTCTGGATTGCATGTTTTCCGATATTCAGCCCGAACTGGTACAAAGGCTTCAATCTTAAAGCCTTTGGATCCCAAGGTGATTGCGCATCGAGCCCAAATGCTGGGAACCTTGGATCAGCAGTTACGAGGTGATTTTTACGAACGATTTCGGGGGCATCTCCGAGAAGTCCTGCCAGAGCCTTTAGGAGAAGGGTGGTCGGACAACTATATCAGGGTCGACGTGCCCAAATCAAAACGTCATTTGGATCTTTCTCATATGCCTATCTGGTCCTCCTATTGGGAGGGGAAAAGGAGTCAGGGAATCCCCCAAATTGTATAACGGGGAGGAAAAATTGACCCGGGTCGTCGAGAATGAAGAAAATTATGTTAAAATCACATGATTAAAATCCTTCTTCTCTTTTCGATCCTCATTTTTCCTGAAAATTGACGAAGGATATTTTATTCTCAAATGACTCATTCCATTATTAAAGGTGGTGTTTAGCGAGTGGTATCAATCAAAGTTAGAGAGGGTGAATCCATTGAAGATGCGCTCCGGCGGTTTAAGCGGGAATGCGAACGAAATGGGATCATGCAAGAGATCAAACGGCGAGAGTATTACGAATCGCCCTCGATCCGTCGAAAAAGAAAAATGGCGGAGTCTCGTCGAAAGTTGAAACGTCGTATCATGCGGCAAAAGAAGCGTCGGTAAAGACTCACCAATCCCCTTCCAAAAAAACAAAAAAGAACAAGGTTAAAAGAAGGAAGCCCATGCCTCCTTCCTTTGTGCCATATTTTTTGAATGGAAGGTGTAACGAGGGGCGATCCAGTACCTATGTATAGTCGTGATCAGATACAACAAGTGCGTTCCGCTTTGGACATCGTGGAGGTGATCAGAGACTATGTACCCTCCCTCAAAGCAGCGGGTCGTTCCATTCGTGGCCTTTGTCCGTTTCATCAAGAAAAAACACCATCCTTCCATGTTCACCAAGAAAAAGGATTTTATAAGTGTTTTGGATGCGGGGAATCGGGAGATGTGATTCATTTCTTCTCCCAAATTGAGCAGATTGGTTTTTCTGAGGCTATTGAAAAATTGGCAGGTCGGGTGGGGATTGCTCTTAAAAAAGAGGTCTCCTCAGCGAAACGAGAAGAGGAGTCTGTAAAAGAGAAACTTTACCGTCTCCTCGAAGTGGCTCTTTCATTTTATGAGGAACAACTTCAATCGGATCGCGTTGGTTTGCCAGCCCGATCGTATTTAAAAGAAAGGGGAATTAAAGAAGAAACAGTTCATCAATTTCGATTGGGTTATGCTCCTCCCACAGGATTTAGCTGTTTTGAGTTTTTGGTTAAAAAAGGATTTTCAATTGATCTTTGTCATAAAGCCGGCGTGGTCAGTCGTTCCCAAACGGGTCGTTATTATGATCCTTTGTATGGTCGATTGATTTTTCCCATCTTTGATCATTTTGGTCACGGAGTGGGGTTTGGGGGTCGGATTCTTCCTTCTACGAAGAAACCTCTTCTTGGAGAAGAAGCCGATACCGATACCGGGGCACCCAAATACATCAACTCTCCAGATACACCTCTGTTTTCCAAAGGAAGACTTCTTTATGGTCTTCTGCAGGCCAAGTCACATGTGATGGCTGATCGGCGGGTATTGATTTTAGAGGGTTATATGGATGTTATTGGGGCTCACCAAGGGGGATTCCCTCTTGCAGTGGCAACCCTGGGAACAGCGCTCACACGGGATCACGCCAAGATGATCAAGCGATATGCTGATGAAGTGGTGGCCTTTTTTGATCCGGATGAGGCTGGTCAGAGAGCCGCTTTAAGAGGGCTGGAACCACTTCTTCAGGAATCTCTTTTTCCGAGACTGGTTCAATCAGAAGAAGCCCTTGATCCGGATGAGGTGATACTTCAGAAGGGAAAAGAAGCCTTTCATGGCTTGATTGAGAATGCCTCTGATTTTGTGGAGCATTTGTTACGGATGGGGATGAAGAAAGGATCTTTGTCCCTGCAAGAGAAATCGAAATTGGCCCAGCAGATTTTGCAGATTGTGAGTCATTCGTCGAATGAGGTACTTAAGAGTGAATGGACCCATCGTGTGGCTCAAGCTTTGACATTGGACCCATCGGCCTTGGAATCGGAAAGAAAAAAGGTCCGTGGTTTGGCCCCAAAAGAGACGGTACCAGGGGGCCCTGGTAAGAAAAGAGAGATAAGGCTTCGATTGCCAACAGCCGAAGAGGAATGTCTCCAGCTGTTGATGAATGTCCCTGAGGCATGGAACGATTTGAGCTTAGATGCTGTTGATTTTAAAGAGGAGCGATTGAGGGTTGTCTTTGGGTTGTTAGAAAAGCAGATGGCGAATAAAGGGAAAGTAGAACCGCCGGCCATCTATGACGCGCTCCCCGTGGAAGAGAAAGAATGGTTTTTGCAGCTCTCCACTGAAGAAATAGATTTTGAGGATCCCCTCCAACGAAGGGATCAATTAATTCGAGATATTCGAATAATGCAGGAAAAAAAGAAGCTGGCGGTTCTCAGTGCTCAAGTGGCAAGAGGCGAGGCCAGTTCGCAACAAAGAGAGGAATACCGGTATTTGCTGCGTCAAATCAAGGGTTCCCCTCGCACCGTCGTCACAAAAAATTAAAACGAGGTTATGGTAAACGAATATGATCGGAAGACAACGAAACTCTCTTATAGATAACAATGTGTTAATTCAAGCCCTTATCCATCAGGGTAAAGAATCCGGATATATTACGTATGAAGAAATCATGCGTCGGCTTCCAGAAAACACAACTCCTGAAGATTTGGATAACTTTTTTGGAAAGCTAGAAGAAATTGGTATCCAGGTTCTTGAAACCGAAGATTCAAAATCGGATGTATTGGGGACGGAAGGAGCCCCTGCACCCGAAGTTGAACTCGACACCCAAAATTCCATCCGGATGTATTTGTCTGAAATGGGACGGGTGCCCCTATTAAAACGAGAAGAAGAGGTTTCTCTTTCAAGAAGCATCAAGGAACACGAAAAAGAACTTCGGCTTCTTGTTTTACAATCGCCCATCACGCTTCGTGAAATCAGCAATTGGGAAACTCTTTTGGAACAAGATGAAATGACTCCCAAAGAGCTCATGCCCAGGGGACGGAAAACCCAGGCTGAACTCTCTCGGATGCGACAAAAAGTGAAGGTTGTGGCGAGGTCTATTTCTAAGAGTGAAAAGAAAATAAAAACTTTAGAGCTAAAGATAGCTGATCCCAAGATAACTTTTCGCCAGAAGGCCAAAATCCAATTGAAAATTGATGCGGAGAAGAAAGACATTGTGGCCCGTATCATAAGTCTCAACCTCAATCAGGATAAGATTAAAAGGCTCACCAACAAAATCAAGACGCTCGCAGCCAAAATCCGTGAGTGTGAAGATGAGCTGATGCGGTATGAGAAACGTCTCAATATGCCGCATGTGGAGGCTCTTAAAATATACCAACGGGTTTTGGATAAAAAGATCAGTCAGGCGGCATTTAAGAAGTTGACAGGTTACACCATGACCGCCATTGAATCGACCATGGTCAATATGCGGAATGTGTCGAGTCGCCGAAACCGTATTCTTCAAGTTCTTCCGGTCACACGCGATAATTTGATGGATTTGGATGCCAAAATCCGAGATCTTGAAGAGAAAATTCTTAAAAACAAACTGAAGCTCATTCGCGCCAATCTCCGGCTTGTGGTTTCTATCGCAAAGAAACATGTGGGTGCATCCAATCTGGAATTGCCGGATCTGATTCAAGAGGGAGGCCTTGGTCTTATCAAGGCGGTTGAAAAATTTGAATGGAGACGGGGTTTTAAGTTCTCAACATACGCAACGTGGTGGATTCGTCAATCCATTAACAGGGCCATTGCTGATCAGGCTCGAACGATTCGGATTCCGGTGCATATGAAAGAGATCATCTCCAAATTAACCAAAGTGGCTCGAAAATATCGACAAGAACATGGTCGGGAACCCACATTGGAAGAATATTCCAAAGCCCTTCGTCTCTCTATTGAGAAAGTGAGGGGTATCCTGAGAATTATGCAGGATCCGGTTTCCCTCTCAACCCCGGTTGGAGAAGATGAGGATTCCTATTTAGAAGACTTTATTGAAGATGAAGGCGGAGCCGAGCCTTTTGAGGGGGCACAAGATTTCCTTCGGCACCGAGAAGTGGAGCGGGCTCTTTCCACCTTGAGTGAAAGAGAGGCGCAAATAATTCGTCTGCGGTTTGGCATTGGGACAGGATATCCCCGGACCTTAGAAGAATTGGGTCGCATCTTTAATGTGACCCGAGAACGGGTGCGTCAGATTGAGGCCAAGGCTATTCGAAAGCTCCGGCACCCTTCCCGCAGTCGGGTTTTGAAGGAGTATATGGACGCCTAATATCAAATTCTCAAATCCATTAAGCCCCTCTTCTCTTTATTGAGGAGAGGGGCTTTTTTATTGGGGGCAAAGTGTATATTCTGAGCTATTTTAAGCGACAACTTAAAATTAATAATAACAATGGCATGAATTTCCCTAAAATTGAGTATAATAATGGGTCGAAAAAAAGTTTCATCCATCCAATTCCTTTAATGAAGAGAAAAGAGGGGTAGTGTGGGGCGAATCTTTAGGAATTTTCTGTAGCAGTTTGTCTATCGGGGTAATTCCTTTTTTTTCTTCAGCTTTTTGACTAAGAGTAATCCAATATTGACTGATTCTGTCGTTTAAGTCTTTTTTTTATAATTTATTCGAAAAGAACAATTTATGCCGAGATCAACCAAGTTGGAGGGCTTTATGAATAATGTCATTCAAAGAAATTTGAATGTCGTTTTGCTGGTGTTCCTTTCTGTTTCTCTCCTTGTTATGCCTGGTCCCTCCCGATCTTGGGGGGAAGATTCCAAAAAACTCAATTTAAAGAATTTGGATGTTCACCAATTGCCTGTTTATCCTATTAATTGGCAGGATATCGAGAACAGTTGGGTGTGGATCTTTGGCGGTCATCTTATGACCGAGAATGAGAAATCGGACTACATTGAAAAGTATCAAGAATTGGATACACGATCTGAACGGGCGGCCTACAAGAATGTGCATAGAAAGAAGATGATGGTCCGGATGCGCAGGTTGGATCCTGATACCTGGGAAAGATATTACGGTCCTATTAAACCAAGGAAGGAAAAGCGTGGAAAAAAGAACAAAATAAGAATTGCCTATCCACTTGGGAATTCAGCTTATGAGCAGGAAGAAATCGCTCTGGAAGATTGGAAGAGATATTTCAATAAATTGCGCCATATCAAAAATGATTCTCAATTCATTTTTGGGGCTCATCTGATGACCGAAGAAGAGAAGAGAAGGTATTTCCAGAACTATTACGTTCTTGAAACTGTTGAGCAGCGTTTTGATTTCCGGGATCTCCATCGTTCCATGATTTTAGAAAGAGCCAAAATATTGGACCCAAGAATGTGGGAACGATATGAATCCATGAGAGCGGCCAACCAAGAAAAAATGTTTTTCGAAGATGACTTTTTCGGCAGGTTCAGTCTGTAAAAAATACATTCGTCCACCTTGAATTCCTTCCAAAAGAAATAATTTTCATTTCTTTTCCCCGATCGCTTCCTGTTGCCAAAATTTGTCTATTTTCTTCATTTTTTTTGTTCCCTGGGCTTATCGAGAAGCCATTTTAACCCTCCTCATCATTATCAGGGAAATTTCGTCAAATTCCTTCAAATTCTTCTCTTTTACGGTATTTTCTGCCCCAATTTTTACAACTCGTTTACACAGCCTTAAGGAGATTTTAAGGTCCCATCAGTAGAATATAGGAAGACTCAATCCCATCTGAATTTTCGCGAAAATCAACAGGATATAAAGTGAATCGATCCGCCCATTTGAAGGTTTTTTCTATTTTTTTGGCTTTGATGGTTTTTTCCACCAACAGCCTCTTGGCGCACGCCCCGGAAGCCAACCGTGGACGCCGGCCTGCCCGTCCGGCAGGTGGGCAGGCAGGTTTTTGGAAAGAAAGACAAAAACAAATCCAGATGGCAGCGCTTCGATTGCCTTCTCCCACATACCAGCAGAATCCTTCCTTTCCGTCTCCTTCCATTCCCTCTCCTGTGTCAAAAAGGAAAATTCAGAAATGGCTAAAGAACAAACCAAGTGAAGGCCGTTTAAAAGATGTCCTCAGCATCCTGTCTGGCCCTCGTGGTACCATTCGCGACATTTCTTTTCCGAAAGACAAAACGGCCGATCCTATTGTTATCCACATACAAGATATTCATATGAACCAAGAGGCCCAAAAAAATATTGGGGCCCTTCTTCAAGATCTTTTAAATAAAAACCTATTGGATTTCCTGGCTCTGGAGGGAGCTTTCAAGCCAATTGATTTGGGTCCGTTTCGGAACTTTCCTCATCAAGGAACAGTCCACAAAGTGGCAGATTACTTGTTACAGGAAAATAAAATTTCAGGGCCTCTTCACACGGCCTTAACCAGTGCGGATGCGATACCTGCCATTATTGGTGTAGATGATCTTGTTCATTACAGGGCCAATGTCCAGGCTGTAAAAGAGTCTTATCCCTTAAAAGAAAAGCTGAAAAAGGCCGTGCTCGAGCGTGAACATGAGCTCGAACTCGAAAAACACAGGATTTTTACAGGGGATCTGTTGGATTTTGATCAAAAGGTTCAAGCCTATCGAAAGGGGACAATAAAGATGGGTGACTATGCTAACCATTTGGCAAGGTATCGTGCTGATCTTCACCCGACGGTTTCCTCCTTTCTTGAAGCTTTGCGGCTTGAGGAATCCCTTCATTTCGCACAAGTAGAAAAAGAAAGATCTCTTCTCCTGTCTCAGCTGATCAAAAGAATTAACAAGGAGAGTCTCTCTCTTCTTATCAATGCCACAGTTGCTTTTCGAATGGGTCAAATGAACCACGCTGATTTCTATAAATATTTATATGATCTGTGTAAAGCCAATTCGATTGATCTCGGTCAATTTAAAGTCTTGAACAAATATCTCCAATATATTTTGTTGGCTGAGAGCCTTAATGCCGAAGAGTTGATACAGCAATTGAGGAGATTGGAAGATTCTACTTATGAGCGGTTGGCCAATACGGAGAAGAAAAAGATCCTTGTCCGTCAATCACGAGAGGCCTATTTGGTCGCAAAGCTTATTGATTTTTCTCTGACAAAGGAAGAATGGGATGGATACAAAAAAATCTCACCCAAAATATCTTTCATGGAGGATTTGGTCTCATTCGAAAACTTCTACAAAGAAGCCGAAATTCGTGATCAACAAATCTCAGGGAACCTATTGACTCACACCAACACCCTCGGTTCAAAAGTGTCCGTTTTGGTCACAGGGGGATTCCATTCAAAAGGGATACGGGATCATTTGAGAGGGAAAGAGATTACAACAATAACGTGGGTTCCCAAAATAACAAAAGTGAACGCAAGCAATGGGTCAGCCTACTTAAGTGTTTTCACACAAGAAAAAACACCTCTTGAAAAGCTCTTTGGAGGAGAAAAGCTTTTTTTATCCCAACCCCAATTTCCACAAATGCAGAGACATGAAACCGGCCTTCACATTTCAGGTCAAAGCCCGCTTGCCATACTCGATACCATAGATTGGGCAGAAACCTCTATGGAATGGGAGGATGTTTCTATCACACTCGAGCCCAATGGAAATAGAAACATTTCAGGAGTTTATATTGGAGATGATGAAGTCAAATATCCTTTCTCTGTTGGTTACCAAAATTGGAAAATCCAACCCAATTCGTCCAAAAAACAAAAAGCCGACTGGAGATCTATTGGGGTTGCTCTCTTAAAAGACGGTAGAACAATCCCACTTCTCATCCTTGGTATCTTCTTAACCCTTCTTCTGGACATTGATGCTGCCATTGCCCTTTTTTCTGGAGTGGGTTCCCAAATGACAGATATGGCCGTTGCAGGCGTAGGGTTGGCTGGATTGCCAGAAGGTTCCAAGGTCAGCGTTTTCGTTCCCAAGCCAGGGGGAGGTGAAGTTGAAGTCAAAGTGGAACCGAAGGCCAAAGATATCATTGAAGAGTTTTATGTTGGAGACATGGAAAAACCACGAGAGACATTGGGCCCTCTTGGGTTTGATGATTATTATGAGGATTTTTCTGCTGGGGAATATAAAGGCGAAAAATTATCTATTTCGGATGGTGTGTTTCCTTATCTCGTTTGGTTATGGAGGAATGGGGTGCGCGAAGTAAATGGCGATAATCCTGTTAAACAATTCGCTTTCGATACATCGAAGGTCTTTCTTGAGAAATTTCCCAATTCATTTGGAGATGCAGAATCGACCATTCAATCGCGACTTCAAGAGCTTGGTTCTCTTGCACAGGCGGATTTTCTGAAATTCTTCTTTGTGCACCTTCTCCTCCTTGATTACGAGACAAAGGGTAAAAGCGATTCCGAACCTCTCCGAAAATTGGTTTTCAGGCGAATGTATGAAACCGTTCTCCGGTCTCTTAAAGCCACGCTGATGAACCAACAAAATCCCAAACATTATCTTGAAAATGATCTTTTTGATTGGGCCATTGGACATTCTGATTTGGGGCCCTTTGTTTCTGATGTTCATCCAAGGGTACTTGAGTGGGCGGGACTAACAGCAGAAGGAGATCGAGACCACGTCCAAATGTCGAATTTGGAAATGGCTGAAGTCCTTCTCAGCTTGGGAGAGGTCGGGGTACTCAATGATATATATGGGAGAAATGCGAGAGTCGAAGAGCAGACGGGGGATTTGGAAAGACTAATTGATCCCTTTGATCAGGCCGAATCTGGAGTTGATGGCACAGAAAGTTATGATGATTGGATCGATCCCATAGCAGCCGGGCTCGAGGCGGCAGGTGGCTACAATACAGTTCAAATAGCGGGGGATCATGTTCATCCCAATGATCTTTCCAATCAGAAATTCCCACTCTCGTTGGAACACCAATTGCGCTTGTTTGAAGCTTTGGGAGAAGAGTTGGAATTTAAAACCTGGGTTCTCCTTTATCCTATGGAAGTTATTGATCCTCTTCTTAAAGAGGCCGATCCTTCGGTCCCAGGGGATTTTTATCAAGGTTTATTAGACTATCTTAATCAACCTGATCCGGATACGTTACTGACTCGCTTGGGATTAAATGGGGGGCAAGACCTGGGATTTGCTGCTGCCAACTGTATTCATTTCTGGAAACGTTTTCACGCCCTTAAGTTTCGCAAATCCATTTCCGCCTCTGTCCACGTCATTATTCAAAACTTTAATGAGGAGGAACTCAGGGAACCCTTCGGAAAGATTAAGACAAACAAAACTCTGTTTCGGGCGCTCTCCTCCCACATGGATGGTGGGGAGTTGATAAGAATGCCCCTTCCTGTAAGGTATCTTCTGATTCAACATCTTGTGACAATAAATGAATTGACGGGAAAAAAAATCATTCCCTCTCATGTGCTTGGGATTGCTGCACGAAATGTCGGATTGGCCAACAATTTTGGACCCAATCAAACCGTGGCCATTAATCGAAAGATATATCCCAGAATAAAATCATTTTTTGATGCTCAGGATAATATGCTGGATAAAAATTGGGCAGAAACATACCTCTCTTTGGATGAAGATACTCTGATTTTTGTCACTGAAAACAACATACGAAAAGGAGGAGAGGGAAGTTTGGATGCTGAAAATAGTCCCACTCCTTCCGATGCGGTGGATCCCAACCAAGATGATCCCGATCTTGTTCCTGTTAATGGAGATAATGATGTGGGAGATCCCGAGACGCCCCGCTTTCCCAGCTTTTCCTCTCGGATGGTGAGCCTAGCGAATAAATTGGTAAAAAGGGCTGCGGTTTTTGGAATCGGATTTTTGCTCATCAATTTGGGTCTGGCCTTGGTCGGTGTCTCTGACACAAATCTTGTTTCCGCTTTTGGCTTGGGGGTCACGGAGATGTCTCTGGCCAGCACGGGTGTGGCCGGGATGCCCGAGGGATCTCGGTCCATTGTATTCATCCCCCGATCCGATGGTCGAAAGATTGAGGTCCGGGTGGATTCGGAAGCCAAACAAATCATTGATGAATTCATCCAGGGCGACATTGAAAACCCTCGAGAGACATTGGGTCCTTTTGGTTTCGATGCGTATGCTGCGGATTTTAAAAATGGGGGTTATAAAGGGGACGGGGTTCCTTTTTCGGATGGCCTGTTTCCCTATCTCCTTTGGTTGTGGCGGAATCTCCTTCCTTTAGAAGACCTCAATTCAAAAGTGGTTCGTTTTGCGGATTTGATGACCGACACCTTTTTTGGTGATTATCCGAATAGGTTCAAGGCTTCCCAACGCCAAACTGCCAAGCGTATTCAGGGGTTGGGGCCTGTTGCCCAGGCTGATATTCTCAAATTCTTTTTTGTTCATACCCTTCTTATGGAATTTGAATCTCAAGAATCACGCGCAGGAGGGCCCCTGCGAGGTGTGGTCATTCGTAAGATGTACAAATTGCTTCTGGGAGCCATGGCCGCGACGCTTATGAAATACAGCAATCCCAGAGATTATTTGGAAAACGAATTGTTTGATTGGGCCATTGATCACCCAGACTTGGGGCCTCTCGTTTCAAAGATTCATCCTGAGATCTTGAATCAGGCTGGCCTCACCGATCAAAGCAATTTGGATCAAGTCGCATCCCACAATATCAATGTAATTGGGACATTGGTGGAAATCTTAGGGGGAGTAGGGGGGGGTATTCTGGAAGATGTGTTTGGGGACCTTCCCAAAATCCACCTCCAAATTAGAAACATCGCGAGACTTGTATCGCCTTTTCAATCTGGCGGCAACGTTCCGATTGCGGGTGCGAGTTTGGATGATTGGAACAATCCGCTTGATGTCAGTGTTGCTGCCGCCCAAAAATATAGCCATGTTGTTTTAGGGGGACGTCATGTTGTTGATTCGGATATGGCTCAAGAATCTTTTCCCTTTTCATTGGAATACCAACTCCGTCTTTTTGAAAAGATGGGAACACAGGAATATACCGGCTGGGTTTTGTTTGCTCCGATGGAAGTGATTGATCCACTTTACAAAGAAGCAGACCCTCCCGTCCCAGCTGATTTTTATCAGGGATTGCTCAACTATCTTGACCAAAACGATTCCGAAACCATCCTCACGCATTTGGGGCTAAATGGAAAATCAAAACTTGATCCCCCTGCGGCCCATTCGGTTCAATTTTGGAGAAGGCTACACCAATTGAAGTCGAGGAAAGACCATCCGGCCCTTGTCCATGTTGTTATTCCCAATTTTAATGTTACGGATATGGGCGGTATCCTTGAGAAGATGGATATGCGCAAAATACTTTTTCGGACTCCTTCCTCAGGCATGTACGATGGGAAGCTTACTCGGATCCCCATACCCATTAAACATTTGTATATCCAACATGTTGTTGTGCATAAGAGATTTCCTGGAAGTCCGCTTAATCCCGCCCGGGAATTGGGTGCGGCAGTAAAAGAGGTGGCGAACGACAACCATTACGGTCCGAACCAAACCGTGGCGATTAGCCGAAACGTTTATCCCCAACTGGAAGCCTACTTTGACCAGCAAGACAATTTGATATCGGGGGACTGGAAAAAAGAGAATATCTCCCTTGATCAGGATTCCCTGCTCATCGTCACCAATAACAAATTTCGAAAAGGAGGCGAAGGTCAAGTTGAAGCCGAATCCGATCCGGATCCGGCGGATTCGGTGGATCCCACTCAAGAGGATCCGGAACTACTCCCTGTCAATGGGGGGGACGATTCCAATGATTTTACCCCAGGAGACAATCCCGCGATTTTTAACCAACTGGTTCGGCTTACAAAACGGATAAGTCGTTGGGCTGCTGTTTTTGGTTTGGTGGTAGCATTGTCGTATTCCCTTGGCATTTCATTGGAAATTGTCGAAGCGAAATTCGGTGTGCCATTGGCCTTAACTCCAATGGCTGTATCTCCTGATCCGACTGTTGTCCATGCTGGTTTTATCGGAACCTTACCTTTGGGAATTGTTTCGTGGTTAATTGCGGGATGGCTCATCATCCGATGGATTCGTAAGTGGATTCATGGAATCATGTTGTTACCGGGAGGCGAGCTATTTGAATCAGAGATGCAAGAGCTTAAATCTACTGCAAAGTACATCTCTAATATCGCCAGTTCCATGTTAGAGATTGATTCGGAGGAAATAGTATTTCACCAAATTGCAATTAACCTCCAACCAGCAATTGTTTTTTTAAATCATCGGTTGCAAAATATTGCCGCTGTCATGCCCCCGGTATTGTCTGGTGATTTGCGTGATGTGGCCATACGCATACATTGGGCAACTCTTGGGGTTTACCCCGACGGTCTTGAGAAGGTCAAAACCGATTTCTTGATTGTTGAATCCGAATTGCTCGAGATCATGTCGCGTGAATTGGAGAGGCCTGAGGCTTCGCCTTATAAACTGAAAGGATTTTTGTTAAGGATAATTCCAGCTATTGTTGTTGGGTGTGAAATAATCTATCACGCCGGATATTTCGTGGCGGGACTTATCGCCTTGCTCGTAGGAATCGGAATTAATTTTGGTTCATATCGTCAACGTCTTGAGAGTTTTTCCGCTAACCATCTCTTGTTAGTAATGAGGTCTCTTGTGGGTGAGGCTAGGGAAATTTCTCAATTAGCGGAGGATATGAGAGGAGAATTGGATAAATCTTCATCTTCTTTAACTTTGCGCGCCAAATCAAGATTCCATAGAAAAGTCTGGTCTTTCGAAGGTACCATAAAGAATACAGCTCGCGCATTCCCCGGTATGTGGCGTCAGATTGAAGACATGCTCCATTCCTCAGGTCACTTAAAGGAAGAATGGAAAGGGGGAATACCGATGGATTTGGAGGGGCTTTCACAGGTTCGAGATGCTTTCTTTAATATCGCCTCATCACTCGAGACTATTATCCAGCAATATGCGGATGATAGGTTTGGTAAGGACGAACTGGTTTCTGATCCAGAAGAACCAAATCCTGACAATCCCCCTATGTTATCCATTCAAGCTTTAACTCTTTCGCTCTTTGCTTTCGTCACTGGGATTTTTGCAGAAGAATTTGCTTTGGGTTTGGTGTCAGCCCTTCTTATTATTGTTTTGCATGAGTTCGTGGCTCATCCATTGGGGATGGTACTTACTGGTCAAAAACTTCGTCTTGCGCTCCATGGCGGCGTGACAACGGGTGTTCGCTCTATTAAAGGCCGTTATGACCATGACACCCATAGAATAACAGTAGCATTAAGTTCACTTCTTCCTTTTCTGGTCGGGATCTTCATGGTAATGTTAGCTTCCCATTTCGGCCTGGCCACGATATCCTCATTTGAAACATTTTTCTTGATTAATACCCTCACCACTTTGGTCGGGACAATAATATTGTTAACGCCCACCCAGCGGCTGGGATTGTCACGGGAAGCCTCCGATGCGGATATCGCCCTCGACCATCAATTGGCGAGAGATCTCCTTTTTATTCTTAATAACACAGAAGTGGAGCTTGGTCTTTATAATCAAACGGTTCGGAAAGCCACTAAGAGGATTGATCAGCGATCTTTTGTTAGCGCTTTTTCTCAAGAGCGATTTCTCCAGGGCCTTCTCCTTTCTGAGGAAGAAATTATTGCGCGATTACTTGAAGCCTCCTCTTTGCTAAGCCAAGAGGAAAGACTGACGGATGTTCGGGCCTTGCCAAGCCAGATTACGAGAAACAAAGCAAATTTGATGATGGTAGATCAACGGGATGTGCCGGATACAAATCAATTCCTGTTTGAAACCGCTTCTTATCTTGGTAAAAATGGAAGAGCCATAGTATTGGCCACTTCAGAAGTTTTTTATAAGAGTCTTCTTAAACAAAACATCAATCACCGAATAGAAGTTTTGAATGGACAGATGAGTGAGGCATTTGAAACAGACCGAACTCGGTTGGATAAACTTGAGTCCTACTTTCTTGAATCAGGGGAGGCTCCTCCTCATTTAAGGCCGATTTTCGAGCCAAGAAGATCCCTAAATGTCATACGGTCACAGAGTGTCCCTCGTGAAAGTTTTGAGGGATTAAAGCCCAATTCTGTTTTTCGTAGCAACGGAACCATTTTTATGCTGATTGATGAGTTGTTGAACCTCCTCTCCGCTGTTCGGGCACCAACGTACCGTGATATCATGGTGATAGGTCGAAAAATAGCAATTTCAGCGTAAGGCAAAGTATAGGATTAGCATCTGAAAATGGGTCTCCCAAGGGCCTTTTGAGAACTGCTATACTACGGGTTTCCGAAATCAGTTCGAAATGTTTCGAGCTCGAGTTCGAGCTCGAGCTCAAAAATTCGCCGCAGGCGAATTTTTCGGGCAGTTAGCTCAGCGGGAGAGCGTTCGCTTCACACGCGAAAGGTCATAGGTTCAATCCCTATACTGCCCACAAAATTCGTCCGCCGTCGGCGGACGAATTTTCGAGCTCGAACTCGAGCTCGAGCTCGAAAATCCCCAAATCCCTTCATTCGAGTTCAATAAAGTAGAAAGTTTGTTTAAACCCTCTTTCCTTAAAACCCCTCAAAAAATAAAGCGAGGTGTTTTATGCCATTCCCATTCGAAAAACTTGATGTTTATCATCGAGCTTTAAGTCTTGTTGATGAGGCCAACAAATTAAGCCTAACGCTAAAAAATAACGTACCCTTCTCAATGCTCGATCAAATGAATCGAGCAGCCCTGTCGGTCCCTTTAAATATATCAGAAGGATGTGGACGGTGGGGGGCCAAAGATCATATCCATTTCTTTCGTATTTCACGGGGTTTGGTATTTGAGTTGGTGCCCTTGATTCAAATTTTACAGAAAGGTGGTTTTATTAACAGTATCACCTACCAGAAAATTTATGGCGATTTGCAAGCAATTGCACAAATGTTCACGGGCCTAATAAATTCTCTTGAGAGGAAACTCCCTGTTCATGCAACTTAGAGAGGTATTTTCGATCGTTTATAGAGATCTGCTATACTACAGGTCAGCTTTATTTTGAGTCGTTTCGAGCTCGAGCTCGAGCTCGAGCTCGAAAATTCGCCTGCGGCGAATTTTTTGGGCCCTTAGCTCAGTTGGTTAGAGCACTCCGCTCATAACGGAATGGTCGTAGGTTCAAGTCCTACAGGGCCCAGTAAATTTATCCAACGAGGAAATATTTTCTTTCGGTTCTCGGCTATCGATATAATATTTATCCTACCCACGTCCGTCGATTTTTAGAATAATATCCTCCATGACAACGGACCTCCAATACCTTATTCAACTCCAACAGCATGATAATGCAGTGCGCGATCTTGAGGCCAAAGCGAACGCCTTTGTTCCTCAGATTCAAGATCGAAATAAAAATCTGGAGACCATAAAAAACGCCCTTAAGGAAGCCAAGGAAAAATCCAAGTCGTTGCAATTGAAAAAGAAGGGACTTGAATCCAATGCTGCTGAAAAGGAGAATTTGATCCGGAAACATCAGGGGGAGCTGAATTCACTTAAAAGCAATGATGCCTATAAAGCCATGTTGGCGGAAATTCAAACTGCGAAAAACGATTTGTCTCAGATTGAGGATGATATCCTAAATCTGATGGAAGAAATGGATCAAGCTGATGTGAGCTATAAGAAACAAGATCAGGACATACAGCAAAAAGAAAAAGGTATTAAAGAAGAAATTAAATCATTCGAAGATCAAAAAAAACAATTTTTGGATCAAGCCCAAACCAAAAAACAGGAGAGAGACCAATTCGCTACCACCATTCCTGATTCTGTTCGGTCCCATTACGAAAATCTGCGTGAGCGCCGAGGGGGGGTTGCCATTGTTCCTGTTGCGGATAATGCTTGCAGCGAATGCCGAATGAATCTTACGCAAAGCAAATTAAATGATGTAAAGAAGTTGAAAGACATGATTGTTTGTGAATCTTGTTCCCGTATCCTTTATTTTCCACTACCCAAAGAAAAACCCCCGGTGGATACCCAATCCACCAATTCCGTATCAACCTCCTAATTCAATAGCTCCTTATTATTTCCCAGTCTAATCGAGCGCATTCCTCTGCATAATTTTTCTTGGTTTTCAGGTTCGTTGAAATCAGCCTCATTCCCTCATCGCCTCCTCCTGGTACTGAAGGATCTTTTTTGATTAAAAAAAACCAATTTCATGTTGACAGGGACTCTCCGGGGTATTAGACTTTGTGCATAATTGTGGTGAAAAGTGGGGATATGTGGATAACAATGTGGATAGTGTGGATAACCGGAGAAAGGAAAGATGTTTTTAGGAACATATGATTACTCCATTGATTCCAAAGGACGGCTTTTTATACCAGCGAAGCTTCGAGAAGGAAAAGCGCTTCGCCAGGGAAAATTTATTGTTACCAAAGGCCTAGAGGGATGTTTGTATCTTTATGACTCTGAAAATTTTCGAAATATTGTTCTTTCTCGATTGGAAAATATGCCTGTTAAAAATCAACAAGATGCGCGGGCGTTTAAACGGCTCTTGTTATCAGGGGCTCAAGATATTGAGCTTGATGATAATGGGCGTATTCGGATTCCGAGATCATTAATGGATTTTGCCGGACTTAAGAAGAATGTGACCATATTGGGCGTTGGGCAACGAATCGAATTGTGGTCTTCAACAAAATGGGAGGCCTATGATAGAAAAGCCGCCTCCGCCTTCCAACGACTCGGAAAACAGCTCGAGATTTAGACGGGTGATGCATGAGCCCGTCCTCTTAAAGGAGGTTTTGCAGTATCTCGAAATTAAGCAAAACGGGAGGTACGTTGACGGGACCTTGGGATTGGGCGGTCATGCAGAGGCCATTTTAAGGCAGCTCGGTCCCAAGGGGGAAGTGCTGGGACTCGATGTAGATGCGGAAACGTTGGCACAAGCGGAGGATCGCTTGCAACCCTTCGAAGATCAGACTATCACTCGGCGAGTCAATTTTCGGGGGTTGCAAGGGGTTCTCCAAGAGCTAGGTTGGACAGGCGTTGATGGCATGTTGTTCGATCTGGGTGTCTCTAGTGTCCAATTGAATGATCCTAAGAGGGGAATTTCATTTCAATCGGAAGGGCCCTTGGATATGAGGTTGGACACAGAGGCTCCTCACAATGCCCTCACCCTCCTCAAGCAGATGAAAGAGGACGAGCTGGCCGAGGTTTTTTATGAATTTGGAGTTAGACGGAATCCTCGCCGGATAAGTCGATACCTTCTTCATGATGTTCGAGAAGGGAAAATAACAACAACCACAGACCTCGCGGGTTTTTGTGATCGGGTTGTTGGGCGAAGAGGGCGCATCCATCCTGCCACCAAAATCTTTTTGGCTCTTCGATCTTTGGTTAATAATGAGCAGCAGGTGTTAAAAGACCTCTTGCAAGTGGCTCCTCTCTTTTTAAATCAAGGGGGACGTTTGGCCATTATTTCGTTCCATTCTGTTGAAGACAGAATTGTTAAAAATGAATTTCGGTCGTGGTCTCAGGATGGAAAAGAAACTTCTTTCTGTTTTGCCAGAGCGACGAGAAAACCGATTCAGCCCAGCGCAGAAGAAGTTCAGGCGAATCCGCGATCACGAAGTGCGAAATTGCGAGTGTTGGAGAGAATTCAATGAAACCGCGGCGACATAAAAAGAGAACCTTGGGACAGCTGATGATTCTTGTTGCGATGTTTATTTCTGTCGGGGTTTTGTTATTTTTGTACGCATGGTTTCCTGTCCAAGCTCAGCGAAAACTTAAGGAACTTCAGCATTGGGAAGCCAAGGTTTCCAGAGAAAAAACCCTCCTTCAGAATCTCTCCCATAAATATGGAAAGAAAACATCTCTCTTGGTTCTTGATCAATGGGCATCATCCAACGGTTCTTGGAGAAGTCCAAGTCGTAACGATGTGATTGTTATTCATGAATAAAAGTCGTCCTCGAAAAAGTCAATCGAGACGATTTCTCCTGGTTCGTGCATTCGTCGTGTTCCTGTTTGTCGTGTTGGGTGCCCGTCTGGTTTATGTTCAAGGGATTCAGCGCTCAATGCTGAAAAAAAGAGCCAACCGCCAAATACCAGCAAAAGGGGAAAGGGCTCCCTTTCGGTATTCCATCCTGGATCGAAACGGATTTTCTCTTGCCGAAACCATTCAAACTGCTTCATGTTACGTTGATCCAAAAATGATCAAAGATTCAAATCGGGTTGCGTATGAATTAAGCCGGATCCTCGATTTGGATTCTTCCCATCTTTTGTCTCGTATCCAAAAGGCATCAGGTTCCTTTCTTTGGATAAAAAGAAATATTCCCGCTGATCTGGTGGACAAAATTAAGGCAAAGAAATTAAGTGGGGTGGATTTTAAAATTGAGGACCGACGGCACTATCCTTTTGGGGTGGTTTCGTCTCATCTGTTGGGTTTGGTGGGGATCGATGGGACCGGATTATCAGGGATCGAGCAACGATACGATAAAAAGTTGAGATCGAAAGAAAGTCCCTCTGGGCATGTTCAGCTTACAATTGATGGATTGATACAGCAGGTAGCCGAACGTGAGTTGGATTGGGGAGCCAAAAAAACAAAATCCAAAAAAGGAATGGTTGTGATTCAGGATCCGTGGACAGGACACATTCTGGCAATGGCTTCTTGGCCCCCCTTGTCTTTGAATCCAGATGATCCTCCTCCCTCAAAAGAATTGCGCATTCCACCCATTACCGATGTGTTTGAACCGGGTTCAACATTTAAGGTTGTGGTGGCCGCGGCTATCGTTGAAGAAAAGTTGGTAAAAGAAGGAGAGATTTTCAACGGAGAAAATGGGGCATGGCCTGTGTCGTCGATTACAATCCATGATCATGAAGCCAGAGATAAAATGAGTTTTGAAGATATTTTTGTTTATTCTTCCAATATCGGAACAGCCAAACTGGGGGATCGTTTGGGAACCAAAAGGATGTATCAATATGCGCGTTCCTTTGGTTTTGGGGTGTATCCTGGCTCGAACCTTCCAGGGGAAGTGAAGGGAATGTTGCGCCCCCCCGTTCGCTGGAGTGGGATTTCAAAGAATGTCATCTCATTTGGTCAGGAAGTGGGTGTGACGGCTCTTCAAATGGCGGGGGCCTATTCGGCCATCGCCAACGGTGGACTCTTGATGGAGCCAAGAATTGTAAAAGCGATTGTATCTCGAAACAATGAAAGCACACTTTGGGAAAGTGAGCCCGCATCCGTTCGTCGCGTGATCTCAAAGGATACGTCCGAACAACTGAAAAAATTGCTTATTGAAGCAGTCAGGAAAGGGACTGGTCAAAACGCCCGGATTCATTGGCGACATGATTTTGTGGTGGCAGGAAAAACGGGGACGGCTCAGAAATTTGATTCCGCCAAAAATCAATATTGCAACGACCTAACATTGGTATCTTTTTGTGGTTTCTTTCCCGCTGGTAAACCCAAGTTGACCATGGTGGTGATTTTGGATGAGCCCTCCGGACGGAGTTGGGGGGGGGTTGATGCTGCGCCGATTTTTCGAAGAATTGCTGAGCAACTTTCAGCACAAATTCTTATGTAGAACGTGCGAGATTCTATTAGGATAAAGGTAATGAAGACAACTGTATCTCCAGTTCCGCTATCGGTTCTGTTGAAGGTCGCGAAAGAATCTGTGGACTTAAAAGAAGATCCGTTGATTCGTGGGCTATCCTATGATTCTCGGAAAGTAAGAGAGGGGGATTTGTTTTTTGCCATGAAAGGGGCCCAATCGGACGCCCATGATCATCTCTCTGAGGTGATAAAGAAAGGAGGGGTGGCGGCGATTGTGGAAAGAGGTGTTTCTGCCTCTATTCCCTTGATTCAAACAACATCTGTTTTGAAAAAGATGTCGAAGATGGCAAGTCGGTTTTATCAGAACCCGACAAAAAAGGTAAAGGTCATTGGTGTGACCGGTACAAACGGAAAAACAACCATAACTTATATTCTTGAAAATATATTCAGATCCATTGGTGAAAAGTGTGGGGTATTGGGTACCATTAATTATCGTGTTGATGACCAGTCCTTCTTGGCTCCCAATACAACCCCGATGTCCATTGACATCCATCAATTTGCCCATGGTCTTCACCAAAAAGGGATATCTCATCTGGTGATGGAGGTTTCCTCTCATGCGCTTGAGCTTCATCGCGTTGATGATGTTTCTTTTTTTTGTGGCATCTTTACCAATTTGACACAGGATCATCTTGATTTTCATTCCACGATGGAAAATTATTTTCATGCCAAGCTGAAATTATTTGAACATTTACCCGATGAAAAAATTGTGGTTAATATCGATGATCCATACGGAAAAAAGATAGCCCAGAAATACCCCAATTGCCTTCGGTTCGGACAAGGTTCCCAAGCGCAGATAAAAGCCTGTGAACCTCGGTGGGACTTGAAGGGTGTCCAATTTGATCTTCGGTTTCCATCTGGACAATCGTATCCAGTTAAGACCAATTTGATCGGTCGGCATAATATTTCAAACTTATTGGCCTCTGCAGGGGGAGGGGTGGTATGTGGTCTAAATGAAAACCAGATTGTTGACGGACTTAACCAATCCCATACCATTCCGGGTCGATTTGAGCGTGTGGAGGCAGGGCAACAATTTGTTGTTGTTATTGATTATGCGCATACACCGGATGCCTTGGGGAAAGCCCTTGATGCGTTGAGAGATGTGAATCCGCAGCGTCTGATTTGCGTATTTGGAGCCGGAGGAGATCGCGACAAACGGAAGAGACCCTTAATGGGCAAGATTGCGACCCAAAAGGCAGATATGGTTATCTTGACATCTGACAATCCACGGACTGAGGACCCTTCTCAAATTCTCAAAGACATCGAAGCGGGAATAATAGAAGATGGGAAAAGCAATTATTCCATCATGGAAAATAGGGAAAAAGCCATTTTTTATGGTATTGGGATGGCCAAAGAAAAAGATATTGTCCTCATAGCAGGAAAGGGCCATGAAAACTATCAGATTTATGGAAAAGAAAAGACGACTTTTTCGGATCAGGAGGTTGCGCACCGCGCATTGGTGTAATGGATAATACAATTCGAGAGGTGACACGCGCCCTTAAAGGGGATCTTGTTTTGGGCGATCCCAGAAGTCGGGTATTGCGGGCTGCATGTGATTCCCGTTCGATAAAAAAGGGAGATTTGTTTTTTGCCCTTAAGGGGGAAAACGAGGATGGGCATCATTATGCTCCTGTTGCTATTCGGGAAGGGGCAGGAGGGGTTGTTGTGTCTCACCTTGAATGGCTAAAACGGCAAGAAGAAATTCAAGGGGCGGTGATTCGAGTTGAAAATCCTCTTGAGTCTTTAAAAAAACTCGGGGGCTTCATTCGATCTTCATTTAAAGGATCTGTTGTAGGGGTAACGGGTTCAAATGGAAAAACAACCACCAAAGAGATGATAAAGAGCATCTTAAACTCTCTCGGGTCAGGGTTGGCTTCCCAAGGGAATTATAATAGTCAGGTTGGAATGCCGCTTGTGTTGTCGGATGTGAGGAAAGAACACAAATGGATGGTCCTCGAAATGGGAGCAACCGAGCCTGGGCATATTCGAAATTTGTGTGAGATCGCAAGACCCAAGGTTGGGGTTTTGACAAGTATAGGGCCTTCCCATCTTCAAAGTTTTGGTTCACTGGATCGAATTGCAGAATCGAAGTGGGAATTGATGGATGCCCTTCCAATGGATGGCTGTGCCATTTTGCCATGGGGTGTTCCCATTTTGGATGCCCATATTCGCCCTTTTAGAAAGCGAATTGTTTATTTTGGGGAAGATTCATCTTGTGCTGTTCGGGCTTCGATGATTGATGTCGGAGAGAAAATACGATTTCGACTTCACGTCGGATCTCAAAGCAAATTGGTGACATTGCCAATCTCGGGTCGGGTCAATGTAATGAATGCCCTGGCCAGTGCGGCTGTGGGGTGGATTCTCAACTGTTCGATTGATCAAATCGCACATGGTTTAAAATCATTTCAACCACCTCATATGAGGATGGAGGTCCTTTCTCATCAATCGGGGGCGGTCATCATTAACGATGCTTATAATGCCAATCCTTCGTCGATGTTGGAATCTGTCCGTACCTTGGTTGAAACATATCCTCATCAGCCTGCTGTTCTGGTGTTGGGGTCGATGCTGGAACTTGGAAAAGAATCGGAAAAATGGCATTTTCATGTAGGATCGGAAATTGGTCGGTTTGAGATGGAGAAAATCTTTTTGCTGGGAGAGGAAATGGAATCCTTCCTTCAAGGAGCTATAAGTGCCGGAGCCGATAAGGAAAGATTGTTACGGGTAAAGGATGTTACGGAATTGCCAGATGTCTTAAAGCCTTATTTGCGAAAGAATCGAATTCTCTTTTTCAAAGGTTCCAGAAATATGGGTTTGGAGAGAGTTATTCAGGAATTGCGATAAATCCAATAAATTTGAGGTAAGATAACAAACATGTTTTATCATTTGTTCCAATATCGTGAACTTTGGTCCCCACTCAATGTTTTCCAATACATTACTTTTCGTTCAGGGGGCGCTTTTTTAACCGCCCTTCTTTTTGTTCTTATTTTCGGTGATTTTTTTATAAGGATGATTAAAAAGTGGGAAGTCACCCAATCTATTCGTGAATATGGACCCGAAACCCATCTGATTAAATCCGGAACACCCACCATGGGGGGTGTGCTCATCCTGTGTTCATTGGTCATATCAACAATTTTATGGGCCCGGCTAGATAACCGATTCATTCACCTCACTCTTTTTTCGGTTCTCTTCTTGGGATTTCTCGGATTCATTGATGATTATCGGAAACTGATTCTGAAGCACCCCGCCAAAGGCCTTTCGCAATTGACAAAAATGGGATTTCAGATGTTGTGGGCTTTTGCGGTGGTAACTTATTTATATATTGATCCACCCAATTCAAACTATCTTCATCATGTTCAGATTCCTTATCTGAAAAATGTCTTTGTTCCATTTGGAACATTGATCATCA
>MSYE01000112.1 GCA_002176905.1 bacterium F11
ACGCTTCCTTAGCAAAGATTATTGGATCATTAACCCCATTGGCAGTCTAAATTGTGTTAATAGAAAGGCGAGCGATATTATTTACGATGATGAAGATCCTTCACGTGTGGTGGCTGTTCACAAGTTTGTTCTCGATCCAGAAAAACTCAAATCAGAACCCCCTTTGTTTCGTGTTCCTGAGGATCTGTCACGATTTTTCATCAGTGCCCGGTTGGGGAAAGAATTTCAAGACCATGGGTTCTCAAATATCCTTCTCTGGGAAGTGGAACAAAAAAAGACTCGTTAACAAAAAATAGGATCACGCGTTGATATCTGGGTAAAATGAAGCTTCGTCCCAAAAGATGAATTTGGTTCATATAAATTGGTGCAATTAGGGGGAAGAATGAAGGATATTCGTTGGATGTTTGATGTTATTTATTTTTTCGTGGCGTTGATCGGTATTTTGCTTAGCTTCAGTTGGTCGTTTGGACACCCAAAATCAAAAAAAGATCCCAAATCATTGAAGAGACTTAGTTTTGATAGTTTTAAGGAGAATCGGCTGAATCATCTTTTTATCGCCTATGCCTATGCCTTTGCTCTGTTAACGATTCTCTCAGACCTCTTTTCCTTATTCTGGACGGAATTTTTCACCAAAACCAATGTCTATAGTGCCTCATTGGGCGTTTTATTGGGTTACTCGATTTATATGTTCATGTTAGCGAAGTTCAATCGATCATAATGAATGCCTAAAAACAACCTCACTGAACATCTTCTAAAATATAACGCGTTGTCGCATAAGCGGCTCTATTGGGCGGAGCTGTTCTCTTTGGCTAATGCAGATACATTTTGGGGAACGGTTTCGGATTTGTTGTCAAAAGCGCAAGAGCAAGAATTCAGCAATATCTGTCAAATGTTGAGAGATCTTGTTCAGGTCACCCCTGAAGATAATCGTGGCGAAGAAATCTTGTTGCGACTGCATAGTTCGACGGTTATCACCACGTTAGAAGAACATGGCTCCAGCCCCTCTTTCCATAAAAGAAGTGTGGCGATTATGACATTGGGTAACATCAATTCTGAAAGAAGTGTGGACCGTCTCCTCTCCCTTTTTACCCAAATCAAAAATACAGATCCTCTTCTTTTGAAACCATTGGTCATGGCCGTTGATATCTTGATGCCCGATTCGCCACACCTAAAAAACATGTCAAATGAGATGGCAAACGCAACGTCGTTTTTCACCCGATGGGCCATTCTGGATATATTAAGTTCAATAGGTCACACAGCGGATTCGGATCTGATGAAATTCAAATATGCCATCACCTCCTTTTTGACTAAGGATAAGGCTCTTTGTGTCCGAGAG
>MSYE01000113.1 GCA_002176905.1 bacterium F11
CCTCCTGCCTCTTCATCTGCTGTTCCACTGACCACTGTTAAAGAAACGTTTATATAACTTGTTGCGGTTGTTGACAGGGAATCAACACTCGATGTTGGGGACGAGTAATCAATTGTAAAGGGTCTTCCAGCAGTTGCCCAAACGGGTGGATCCTGGACAGGATTTCCAGCCGCATCAATGGCCCGTGCATAGAGACGATAGATGGTTCGATCATCCCATGTTGATGGAAGATTCGTAAAGGTCCATGTTGAGTCAAATACTTGTGTTGCAGGTAGCCATGAATTCACAGAATGATACCCAACAAAATCAGATCCATTCCAAAAGTTATGTGCAGGGTTCCTTAGCGCTATTTGAACAATAGTGGGAGTGGGATTAGGGAAATCTGACATTGTCCCAGTAACAAGGGTAAGGGCTCTATGTGCCGAATCACCTGCTGGTATGACAACCCCCGCAGTTGCTGGTGTATCATCAAATGTAAACGTGGAGGTGTTTACCGTTCCGGTATTGTCGGCTGCATCCTTTGCCCTCACATGTATTTTATACACAACATCGTTTATCCATGTTGGAGTTGAATGATCCAAGAACCAATTTTCGTTATTTGTGTTAAATGGAGGATTCTCCGCAGTTGCATTAATCCAAACCAGAGATGGTCCTGCTTGCCAAGATGATCCATTCCATACTTGTGCCGTATAGGGGGCTGCTATGCCAGTAGATATTGCGACTTCAACATTTGTTATTGATGTTGTGGGATCACTTGATCCTCCAGAAAGAATTGGTAATGATTTTTCATAATCTTCGTTGGGATCTACTATTGTTGCAGTTGGTCCGGTTTCATCATAAACAAATGTTATTCCTTCTCCAATTGTTTGGGTTCTTACATTACCAGCCTTATCTGTTGTTCTTAGAACAACAAGATATTCAACTCCTTGTGTTAAAGCAGGTCTATTGTATGTCCATGAATCGGGTGATCCGAGAGTGTAGGTGTTTGTACTTCGATATGTACCAGGATCTCCCAAATTGGCTGTAAAGTCGGCCCCGTCCCACCAAGCACCAGGATTTCCAGTACTGTCGGATGAAATGGCAATTTCTACGAAAGCAATACCAGCTGGTGCATCTTCAGCTGTTCCCTCAATTGTACTCTGTGATGAGTTCATAAAATTAACGGGCAAGGTCACGGTTGCTGTTGGCACTTGCACATCATAGGTAATGGTTCGCACCGCGCTAAACGACGATGTTGACCCTGCCACATCCACCGCTCGTACCGAAATATCATAGCTCTGCGCATGGCTGAACTCCGATGTTAACGACGCCGCTGGAATCCGGAACTGATACGTC
>MSYE01000114.1 GCA_002176905.1 bacterium F11
TTCCCCACTCTTCCCGGCTGGTTCTCCTGCCCCACCATAATTTACCGGTCGCCCCGGATCAGCTGTTTCCCCTGGCATGAGAACTTGAAGTCTGGTGAGATTGTTGGGATCAACTGTAAAGAACATGGATGATGTTGAGGTATAAACACCATCTGGATCTGAAGCAACCAATCGATGACTCAACACACCGGCTGTTCTGAAAACCACGGTGCTTATAAATTGGGCATGTTCGCTAACCATTTGGGCACTTGAAGGCATCACCGCATAAACATCAATGGCTTCCGGGGCTGACAATTCAACATAAGGTTGCGTGGTGGTACTGGCCTCGTTCCAATACATATCAACCAAGATCACTTCAACACCGGGTGCTCCAATAGCATTTCCCGCAACAGGCGAATTGGGCGATCCTATTTTTCCGAGAGTTGATCCTGGGACATGGGTTTCTCCTGGCATCAACATCAAATATCTAACAGGGGAATTGGCCACAACATTAATTCCCGTTATCGTTTGACTCGATAAATCTACAGGACCATCATCATCAACGGCTCTTACGAACATTGCACCTTGAGCGGTTCTGGGTTGAAATGTGGTAAAGGCTCTTTGTCCCTGAACAAGAGGAAGGGGATTATGATTAATGGCATAGGTATCGTTGGTTTCAATATCAACCTGTTGCCCTATCCCGGCATTATGAAGAGGACCAAGTCCTTTGTTCCAGTTCCAATATTGGTCAACCGCTTGAACTGTAACAGGGTAAGCAACTCCAACAGTTGCATCAATAGGAGAACCACTGTTTGTCTTTCCGGATCCATTTGGATCATCTCCCTCAACTGGATCTTGGTTGGAGGCCATCACACGTAACTTAATTGCATCATTGGGCCAAGATACAACCCATGTCGATTTGTCCATGGTGTAACCCAAAACAGAAACTTCACTCAGTTCCACTCTCCAGCCCAAACCATCTCGTCCACCATATAAGGAATTGGGATTGTTTTGTGTCACAAACGTAACTGTGGCTTCAGCAACACCATTGACCAACGAAACTTGGGGATTGGCAAAACCATATCCCGGAGCATCCGATTTGGCATCTGTGTTGGTCACTTCAACGGTTGGCATGGGAGCTCCTGCGGTAATCAAATTGTAATACTGATCAACCAGTCTAATGGTAACCGTTGCCCCAATACCAGCATATTGGGGATCAGGTGATCCTGTTTTGCCACCTCGAATTTGTCCATAAGGAGCCAATCCGGGTTCAGCGGTTTCACCGGAGAAAACAAGTTGAGTTCGAATTTGGTTTGTGGTCGTATTTGGATAA
>MSYE01000115.1 GCA_002176905.1 bacterium F11
GGCTACGCCTTTGCAAATTCCTTCTTGAAGGCGTTGGGTGTTGGTCACAAAGAGATCATCACCGACAAGTTGAAGTCGATCGCCCAATGCATCGGTCAATTTTTTCCAACCTTCCCAGTCATCTTCATGAAGACCATCTTCAATAGAGACAATGGGATAATCTTTGGCCACGCGTTTGTAAAAAGCGATCATGTCATCAGAAGACAAAGACAGTTTTCCTTTTTCTCCTCCCATGGTGTAACGACCCTTGTCGTAGAGTTCATTGGAGGCCACATCCAAAGCCAACGCCACATCTTTTCCGGGTTTGTACCCTGCGGCTTGGATGGCCTGACAGAGAAGATCCAGGGCTTCTTCATTTGAAGAAAGATTGGGGGCAAATCCCCCCTCATCTCCAACAGAGGTGGAGAGGCCTTTTGATTTGAGAAGTTTTTTTAGGGCGTGAAACACTTCTGCTCCCATCTGAAGGGCTTGTTGGAAGGTGCCTTGCCGAATGGGGACAATCATAAATTCTTGAATATCCACATTGTTGTCTGCGTGCGCTCCTCCGTTTAACACGTTCATGAGCGGAACCGGCATTAATGTTGGTTTGCGATCGTATCCATAGGTTTGCCGAATATGTTGGTAGAGACTGATGCCTCGACAGGCTGCACCGGCGCGGTCACAGGCCAATGATACTCCCAAAATGGCGTTGGCACCCAAACGGGCTTTGTTGGGCGTTCCATCCAGCTTGATTAACAACTCATCAATTTCTTGTTGATTGGTGGCATCTTTTCCTTTTACCGCAGAAGCGATTTTATTTTCGATATTTTGGACCACTTTGAGGGTTCCTTTTCCACCATAACGCTTGGAATCATTGTCACGAAGTTCAATGGCTTCATGGGCTCCCGTGGAAGCCCCTGAGGGAACAGCAGCGCGTCCAATGGTTCCATCGGACAAAATGACATCGACTTCAACTGTGGGATTTCCCCTCGAATCGAGAATTTCTCTCCCTTTCACCGCGATAATCCGACCACGTCGGTTGTTCTTTCCGTTACTTCGTTTTGTTGTTTTTTTCTTTCCCATAAGACCTTCCTTTATAAATACGTAACGGCAGTCCGTGGTGCGTAGTCCGTAGTGTGTATTAAATACTTCGGACTACGCACCACGGACTACCGTTTAGTTTAAAATTTCAAATACCGAATGCAAAATGCGAGTGGCTTGATCAATGTCTGATCGGGCCATGAAATACGGTGGTAGAAACCGCAACACATTTTTTTGGGTGCAATTGATGAGAAGTCCTCGTTTTCGTGCCAATGACACATAAGG
>MSYE01000116.1 GCA_002176905.1 bacterium F11
CCATCAATACCAATGTTTGATGAATGGCAAATCCCAACCCGAGAAGAAAGCAGACGAGAAATATCCCCTGTCGTCTGCGATGATAAAGAACCAACACCAATAAAATAAGGATGGCCCAAACAGCTGCCAAAGGAAATACCTCGGTGACATAGGCACTTTTCCTAAAATGGGGTGAGAACAAAAGAAGCAAGGGTAGAAACGATGCCCAAAGCGCATCAGTTAAATAGACAAAAAGGCCGCCCAAGATGACCAAACAAAGGCAAAGAAAAAAGAGGGAAGACAAATTTTGTCGATAAGCCTGATTTCCGAAAGCAAAAAACGAACCAAGGGCATGGTTGACCATCCCAAAAACAGGATAACCAGGAGAATGAGCAATACCCAACGTTGAACCGGCCAATGCCAATTCACCGGCATCACCGCTGGACACATGACTTGAAACATGCGGAAGCAGGAATCCCCAAGCCAAAAGAAAAACGAAAATCAGGCTAAGCCCAACGCGTTGGCTATTTCCCATGAGATGCACCCATCTGTTTTCTTTTTGCTTGTGACAAAAACCGATTGGCTTCTTTGTGATTGGGATCTCTTCTTATAACCTCATTGAGATAAAATACAACCTGATCCCAGTCCTTGCCCCAATGCAAAACCGACATATTGTAGGCGGCCTTTGCATCATCCGGAAACCGCTTCATGGCCTTTTCATAGATTCCCATGGCTTTGTCTTCTCTTTTTTGTTTCTCATATACAACACCCAAGTTCGTAAAGGCTTGAGGGCTCTCGGGGTCAAACTGAATCCACCGGCGATAAATATTTTCAGATTCGATCAAGTGTCCTTCCTTAAAAAGATCAAACGCCAACTTCTCATAGGTGACTCCCAAATTTTTCTTCAACCAATCAATATCATAACCCATTAACTGGGCTCGATAAAGAAAAGACAATCCCTCCTTCTTCTTTCCTTCTGCCAAATAGTGTTTTCCATTCATATAGGGAAAAAAGGCCCCCAAAGCTCGGGTTCGGTAATCTTTACTTGATAAGGGGTACAGAGACCGAAGCAAAATAAGGGGCCAGGAGATCCTTGGTTTTTTACTTTCTCCGGCCTCAATTAAGAACCCGACTTGATTCAACGGGACTCCCGGCAAAACATTCGGATCCATGGTGGAGTAAAAAAGAGGTTTACGAAGAAGAGCACGCCGTTCGATCTCCAAACGTCTTTCTTGTTTCTTTTCCTTTGTCAATCTTCGAAAATCATCGCCATAAACGTTTTTATAAATTAAGCCTCCCCGATCATGAAGCTCAACAT
>MSYE01000117.1 GCA_002176905.1 bacterium F11
ATAGTTAATGGCTTCAACGGCATTGATGATAAATCCCCAACCACCCGAATTCATGAATTTCAGCGGCATGATCTTAATGTTCCAAGCAACGCCCACAACCCCGAGATCATTATTTCCAACAGCCCCAATCACACACGCGATATGCGATCCATGTCCCAGGATATCCATCGGATCGTTGTCGGGTCCTTCAAAGGAAGTAAAATCCCATCCGCGAATATCATCCGAATAACCGTTTTCATCGTCATCATCTGCCCTATCATCAAAGTAATCACAGAAATTTCCTCTTTCATTAATGTAGAGACCTCCCTCAGCTTTTCCACATCCCTTGGAATCTTCGTCAATAAGGCCGTCTCCATCATCATCCACATCACACACGCCCGGGCAACCATCCCCATTCTTGTCGCCGGGTTCTTCTTTTGGATTTCGCCAAATATTGGCAGCCAAATCTTCATGAAGATAATCAACACCACTATCAATAACGCCAACCACAACCTCCGTGCTGCCGGTTGTGAGATCCCACGCTTCTGGGGCATCAATATCCGCATCGTCTTTATAAAAGAATTCTCCTGTGTTATGAAGTCCCCAAAGACCACTGTTCTTGAATGTTTCCTCATTGGGTTCTGTTCTGGTTCCAGCCATCTGATTGAGGGTAGCCTGGAAAATATTGGGGTGCGCTTCGCATTGTTGGATCACTTCTTGAATATCTTTTCCCGGGTCAAGTTGCACAACTGCCAGTTGTTTCATAATGGGTAACCCTTTGTTGTTCCCCGGATTTTCTTCAATTAGGAAACGAGCCTCCAATCCTTCTAAAGCGGCCCGCTGCTGACGAAGATCAACATCAGGTTCAAACTGGACAAGAATTTGAGGACCTGGAACCACAGCGGCCATGGCGGGCAAGGGGTCTTCCGCTTCATTTATAACAATTTGAATTTCATCTATGCCCACGACCCCTTGATCATCTCCCCTTGGAAATGAGGGAGTCGAATACATATGGATGGAAGAGTCTTCTCAACCTTATAGGGGTCCCGAACCAACGGTGAAAATTCCACTCGAAGTCGGGCACACCACTCTGCGGTTAACAACGCGAGATGATCAAGGGGTATTTGGTATTCCAACGACGGTTAACATTACCGTTGATCCCCCAGAGGTGCCTCTTCTTGGAAATGTGGATGGCGATGATAATGTTGATTTGGATGATGTTGATGATTTTGTCAAAGCCTTTCGGCGTGAGGTGGGTCTGTCTGATTTGGATTTTCTGGCTGTCTTGGATATTGACCAGGATAACAA
>MSYE01000118.1 GCA_002176905.1 bacterium F11
GGGGAACGGACTTTTGGCTTGGGATTCAATTTGTCTCACTCAGGCTTAGATCCCAATGGTGTTCCTTGGGATGAGGTCAGAACGGAAGTTCATCAAGAGTTTGAAGTGATCGACATTGGTTTGGGTGTGGTGAAGCTAAAAGAAAACACCAGCATTTCGGATACTTACCATTATGATACGGAAGATCCCAGCAAATGGAACAATTTCAACACCATCCTCCAAATACGGAGCGGACAGAATCGGGATTATCTCCAATCCACCAGGAGACGTTCTCTGTTTGGCCAATGGGATGCTTCCAATGGGTTTGGTCTTGATACCGAGGGCTGGGCTGAAGAAAAAGGGCGGGATGGTACCCACAATCACCAAGAGCTCACCATTGTTTATACCAACAACGAAAAAGCGCGCGTGGTAAGTGGGGTGGGTGACGGTTGGTTTGAACAAACCGACAAATTTGGAAACGTGACAGAAGGGATTTTGAAACAAGATTACGTGGGAATCGCCAACCAAGCCCGCTTGCAGCAGTCCCGCACCATCACCGATGCTTTGAACCGTGATGGATCCACCAATCATCAAAACATGCGGGTTCGCTACACTCTTCATGAGCGAACCGGACGCATCCTCAATATTGAAGGAAATGGGAATTTCCGGTCGGATGACGGATTTGGGAACTTGAATGTCGGCATCTTAACCCAACTCTATCATCAAGATTTTATTCGCTATTTCCAGTTGGCCCGTGTTGAGCGCAGCATCACCGAGAGTGATGCCTCCAACCGGGATGGCTCTTCCAGTCATACGGAGAGCGTTGTGACCAATCTTTATGATGATGAGACAACAAAGTTGGAAGATGTGGAAGGCCATTCCAACACCACCGGCACCGATGGGTTTGGAAACCGAACACGGTCCGAAGCCATTCAGGTTTACGACAAAGATGTCTTATTATGGTCCGGTCAATCGCGGGTGAAACATCAAATCAGCCGTTCCAACACCAACAACCAAGACTGGTCAAACAGCTTCCAATTGGTTGTGGTTTCCAATGAATACGATCCCAAAACAGCCCTTTTGGAGGGAAGCGTGGGCCAAGGTATTTTAAGATCTTATGATGGATACGAAGGCCACACCATTGGATTTATGGAACAGGAATTTGATGATGATCTCATAAATGCCTTGGGTCAAGCCCGTTTGACAAAGAGTCAGACCCTCACCACCACCGCCGACGGAACTAATTATGACGCTTTCTTCTCCCTTCCCCCTGGCTTCGTCATTTTCAATGG
>MSYE01000119.1 GCA_002176905.1 bacterium F11
TATCCGGATTGCATAAATTGGTGGGATCAAAAGCATTTTTTAAACGTCTAAAAAGCATCAACGTCTCACGACCAAAAAGCCATTTCATGGCTTCGCGTTTATCAATTCCAATTCCATGTTCGCCGGATATGGTCCCTCCCAAATCAACACAAGCTTTCAACATGCGGTACCCTGCCTCTTTGACAAGGTGGGTTTGCTGAGGATCCCTTTCATCGAAGATAATCTGTGGATGGAGGTTCCCATCGCCGGCATGCAAAAGAAGAGCAACGCGCAAGCTGGACTCATCGGCAATCTCTTTGATCTTACGTATGGCTTCCGGTAATTTTGTTCGGGGAACCGCACCGTCTTCCACCAAAACATTGGGTGCCAATCGGGCCATCGCAGCATATGATCCCCGACGCCCTTCCCATAACTTTGCCCGCTCGCCTTCAGATTGGGCGAATTGAAATCCAAGACTGTTGTTATTTTCGCACAGGCCCTTGATACGTGTCACTTGATCATCCAATTCACCGACTGACTTTCCATCGACTTCAATGAGAAGAACAGCTTCCGCTTCCACGGGATAACCTGCATGAACAAAAGCTTCAATGGCTTCAATAATGGTTTTATCCATGGCTTCCAAGGTGGCCGGAAGGATTCCCGCCGCCGTTATGTCAGTAACCGTTTGAATGGCCTCCTCAATTGAGGAGAAGCTGACCACGATGGTTCTAACGTGAGGGGGTTTCGGTTTCAATTGGAGGGTGATACGAGACGCTATCCCAAGTGTTCCTTCCGAACCAACAAAAAACCCAACAAGATCGTATCCTGGATCTTCCACTCGAACATTAATTTGATGCCCGGAAGGCAAAATAAACTCCAAACCCACCACAGAATGCGATGTTACGCCGTATTTCAAACAATGCGGTCCGCCCGCATTCGTGGCCACATTCCCTCCTATCGTACAGGCCTTTTGACTTCCCGGATCAGGGGCATAAACCAACCCCTTATCAGCAATGGCCTCTTGAAGTTTGACATTGACAACACCAGGCTCTACTTGGATTTGTTTCTTCGTTTCATTGAGTTTGCCGATCTTTCGGAGGCGAGAAAGGGCAACAACAATGGATCCATTTAAGGGGACAGGTCCCCCACAAAGACTGGTGGCAGCCCCCCTGGCAACAAAGGGATGTTTGAATTTGGCCAACACTTGAATGACATGAGCCAGTTGTCCCAACGACCCTGGGATAACAACAGCATTGGGCAAAGCCTTATCCAAAGCAGAATCAAAGG
>MSYE01000120.1 GCA_002176905.1 bacterium F11
TAGAACTTCGGATTTCCTTAGAGTTTAGAACCTAGTATTAGGATTAGGATTTGAAACTCTAATTCTAATACTAGGTTCTAAACTCTAAGGAAATTTTAAACTCTAAATTAAGAATTGCATTTTATGTGGGCAGGACCCCCCAATACCCCCTCACACTCTTCTCTCACCAACGCATCCTCCTCTCTTCTTAACATCCCCTCCGCCATCTTCTTCCCCACTTTCGGGCTGGTTAGCTTCGACAACCCCCACAAGGCATGGCCTCGGACCATGGGTTCGGGATCATCGAGGAGATTGATCAAATATGGGACCAAATTATCTTCTTCTGAATTTCCTGCTACCACACAAGCGTTGCGAAGGAGTCCTTTTCTTTTGGCACGATTAAGAGGAGTTAATCCCCATTTCTTTTTAAAAGTAGCCTGATCCCCCACCTCAAAAATCTCTCTTAATGATATCCATGGGCCAGTCCCTCGATTCGCCTGAAATTCAGGCCATCTTGTCTCAAAAGCTTTGGTGTTATAAGGACAGACATCCTGACAAACATCACAACCGAAAATCCAATCATCCAATTTGGATCTCATTTCTCTTGGAATAAAACCTTTGTTTTCAATGGTGAGATACGAAATACACCGGTCTGATTGTAAGCGATACGGTCTCTCAAAAGCTTGGGTGGGACAGTGGGTCAAACACAAAGAACATTGTCCACATCCGTTCACAATGGGGAAGGGGCTGATCTCTTCATCCATAGGAATAGTTAACAGGATTTCCGTCAGAAAAACCCAAGATCCGACATGATAAGAATGGGTTCTTCTTGGAATAATGAGAACAGTGTTTTTTCCAATAAAGCCAAGACCAGAAGATTGCGCCAGGGCGCGCTCGAGAATCGGTTTGCTGTCGATGGTGATAACAGAACCTGTGTCCTCCCCCAACATATCATGAAGAGAGGCAAGAAACCGTTGAAGCCGTTCAGAGATGACATCGTGATAATCCAAACCCCAAGCATAGCGCGCCACACGTCCATATTCTTGTCCGGGTTTGGGTGGCAGGGTTCCTTGATAATAACTCACCCCCAATGTCAACACGGTTTTGATTCCCGGATACGTTGTGGTCAGATCCACCCGTCGATCAGGATCTCTTTCCATATAAGCCATTCCCCCCGCCAAACCAGCGGCAACCCAGGCCTTGTATTCGTCTCGGTCTTTCTCAGGAATGGTAGGCGTTGTGGCAGAAAGATGGTCGAAGCCGAGGGAGTGGGCGCGGAGTTG
>MSYE01000121.1 GCA_002176905.1 bacterium F11
GTTGTGGTGGATGCCCCTACCACAACCATTTATGCCGCTGATTTTAACGTGAAGGGCCAACTGATGGAGACCAACGAAGATATTCATCGCCATGGCGGTGTCCTCGATTATGAGTTGGATCGAAACGTCATCAACGATTACAACAGCCTCGGTCAAATTCGGGTCCGGCAAGAAGAGACCTTTCACGATGGAACCAACGTCACCACCACCAACACCCAGACCAATACCTACGATGAAGAAGGACGCATCATTGATTCGATTGATTTGAATGTCACCCATGGTTTCCTTCCCACCAACATGGAAGACCCGCTTCCCGAAGGAATCGAGAATCTGCTTCAGGGGGGACAACAAGAAGGATTACCAGAGGGAGAATACCAACGGGAACAATTAACCCACCGGTATGACATTGATTACGATCCCGAATCCGGTCGGGAGCGGGGCTACACCGAAAAGGTGACGTCCAATGAAAACCCAGACCTCACCCGCATCACCACCCGTTCCAACATTGATACCGATGAGGTAGGCCAACAAGGGAGCTGGACGGATCTGATTGAAGAAACAGGAAAAGATATGTTCAACCAGTTCACAACGGAGCGGTTGGAAACCACTTTTGAATTGGGACGGGTGGATACCTTTACCGAACACACTTATCAAGGGACCCAACAAGATCCCAATGGATTGCTTCGCATCACCGAACGATTGGGCACAACTTATTCTCTTGAACATGGCCTTGAGGTCGGCTACGAGCAACGGTTAACCGAAGAAGGAAAGGTTCCTCCTCTCAATCATATTCGCACGGTCACAAGGGAAGAGATGGATTACAACAAAGACGGTCAAGAAACAACCTACACCGAAACAACCTGGGACAACAACACGCCCGACATTTGGGAAACATTAAACCGCAGTGATGTGTCTTACAACAATGGTTTTCTTTCTCGCTACACCGAAACCACCCATCGCGAATCTCGCAATGCGGCAAACCCAGTTGAGACAACCTCCATCATTGAGCACGATGGCTTTATTTTTGATCAGTTGGGTCGGATTGTGCAAGACACAACCTGGGAGAAAGATATTTATGGGGCCACCTTTGATCATGTCCACCAGCAACAATTTGATGGCAACGGCCGGATTCAAGAAACCCTGGATCATCAAACCCGACACAAAACGGATGTCGTCACCCGCAACCACCGGTTTGGTATCACCTATACTGATCAGGGGGATCAGAAATCCTATACCGAGACCCAACACTC
>MSYE01000122.1 GCA_002176905.1 bacterium F11
GTGGTGTCCAATACTTTATCCCCCATCTTGACCCAAACGCCCCCTATCAAATCTTTGGCGACCTCAAATTTTCCGATGATGGTTCCGCCCAATTTTTGTGTAAGGGTTTTTTCCACCATTTTTTTCTGGGTTTCTGTAAGGGTATGGGCTGTTTTCACCAAGATGCGATGCAGGTCATTGGTTTCATCATAGAACCCCAGAAGAAAATCATAGGAAGCCGAAAGGAGATCCATGCGTTTTCTCCTTGCAAGGAGGTCAATGAATTTTAAGATGAGTTTATTGGAGGTTATGGTTTTGATTAACTTTGTTTTTTCAGCAGGGGTAACCAAAGGATTGAGAAGCACGGAATTCAATTGAGGGGCATTTTTTAAGGCGATATCTATATTGGACATACCTTGAAGAACATCCTCTATTGTTTTGGTTTCTACTGCCAATTCAAAGAGGGCTTTGGCGTACCGTCTGGCTACCGTATCGTTTCTCATTTTTTCACCTCATTCAATTGTGTTAATGACGTTTTCAACACTTCTTCCTGTACTTTCTTATCAACCGACCGACCCATTATCTTCTCGGCCACCTGAACCGAGAGCCCCGCCACTTCTTGGCGAAGCTCGCCTTTCAGCCGGCCCACCTCATGAGAAAGATCTTTTCGGCCTTTCTCTAAGATGCGATCAGACTCTGATTTGGCTTCCGAAAGAATCTGGGACTTTGTCTTTTCCCCATCAGCCTTGGCCTGGTTTACCATCTCTTGGATGGTTTTCTGAGCCTCCGCCAATTGCCTCTCATAATTCAGGCGCAATTCTTCTGCTTCCTTCTGCGACTTCTCCGCCCGATCCAAGTCATTCCGGATTTTTCCTTCTCGCTGATTTAATCCATCCAAGATGGGTTTCCACGCCGTTTTGGTCAAAACCAAAAGAAGAACCAAAAACGTCACAATGGTCCAGATCATGATACCGGGATTTGGGTTTAAGAGTGTGTCCATAAGCTTCCTTTAATGAAACAGTTTCTCTGAATCACAGAGTCCGTGGTCCGTTGTGCGTAGTTAATCTAAAATTACCACGGACTGATTTTTAGTGTGCCGCCGCCGCAGTGGTTCCAACAACTTCAGCTTTTGGTGTGGGCTTAAGTCCCAGGTTGAGCGCCACAAGCAAGCACACCACAAGAGCAAAAAATCCAAGACCTTCGATAAGTGCTGCTGGAATGATCATTGAGGTTCGAAGGGCACCTGCTGCTTCCGGTTGTCTTGCGGTCCCTTCAAGAGCGGCGCTGGCCAAACGGGCAATTCCGAAGGCTGCACCCAACAAACAAATCCCCGCTCCAATTCCTGCGGCGATATAGCCTAGACCTAGGTATAACATTTCGTTCATTTCGTAGTTCCTCCTTAAGTATTGAAAATTATTTTTTTAATGAGGGTGCAAACTTGCGCCCACAAAAATTGATGAAAGCAAAGTAAAAATATAGGCCTGCAGAAACGCAACAAATATTTCTAGACATCCAATTGCCACAGCAGCCCCAACGGAAGCGGGGACAATAAAAATTGAACCAAATAGAAAAATAAGGGAGATAAAGGAGAGAATAACAATGTGACCAGCAATCATATTGGCAAACAGTCGGATACACAAGGCAAAACTTTTTGTCACAAGGCCGGCGAGTTCAAGTGGCAGCATCAAAGGAACCAACCAGACGGGAAGACCATGGGGAACAAAATTTTTGAAATGTTTGACCACGCCATACCGCCGAATTCCAGCCCAATTGATCAATCCGAAAGTACACAAAGCCAGAGCAGCTGTAACACCGATATTTCCTGTGGCTGTCGATAAAGTGGGAATCATGCCAAGAAGGTTCACCACCAAGATAAAAAAGAAGACCGTTAAAAAATAGGGAAGGTAAGGTCGACCTTCTTCTCCGGTGTTGGGGAGAACGATTTCATCTCGAATGAAAACGACAAACAATTCAAGGAAATTACGGAATCCGGAAGGAACAACAGGCCAGGAACGGGCAACCAAAGGAAGGGATATCATCAAAAGGCCAGCACCCAACCACAACATCAATACATGTTTGGAAACGGGAAGTGTCCACGCACCCAAATTGACAGAGTGATCCAGCAAATGATGTTCCAGTAAGTGGAGAAAATCCATCTATTTATCCCTTAAATAAGCCCAGGATTCAACAACCATAAAAACCGTGGTTGCGCTGACCATGGTGATCAACGTGGCCACCAGACTTAAACTTGAAAACCGATAAACCACAACGGCTGTGACAGCAAAAACAATCAATCGAAAAAAGAATCCACCACCCCAAACCCAGTAAAAATACTTTTTGTTCCATGCCCATTTTAATGATCCCGTGGAGATGAGAGACTGCCCCAAGGCAATCATCAACCCTGTCCCAATTCCCCAGGCAATGGGTGGTTTGGGTGATATCCAAAAAACCAGCAAAAGGGCCACTGTTGTTGTGAGAACAGGGGCCCAAACACCCCAAAGTTGTTTTGACATTATTTATTTATAAACCGCTTAAGGAAGTTGTAAAGACCCACCCCAAGACCCAAAGTTGAACCGCCCAATGTGAACCAAGGAAGTGTTCCTTTCCACATATCCAACCGATATCCAACATAAAAACCCAAAAGGAGCGTGATGGCCAACTGTGTCCCTTCAGACGCATAGACCCATGGGCTAACCTCAGGGGTATGACCATGGGATCTTTTTGAATCTTTTCCAGACGTTGATGTTGATTTTTGGGTGGGTTCGACAACCGGCTCCTTTTGGCCCTTTTCAACTCGCCGTGGCGAGTCGAACCAGGTTTGAGGGACCTTTGGAATCCCAAATGGTGGTTTATTCTACAAAAAATCGGAAAAAAGGATTTGTCGTTGTCCAAATTTCACTGTTAATCGAACCTCTGATTTCTCATATCATCTCTTTTGGAGAACTGATAATGATTGATATTGATCTATTATTGATGATTTCTCAGGATTTCAGGAAGGTGAGAAAGGCTGGTGAATTGGATTTCTCTATTACCCATTCTTTTAATATAGGGGCGATCTATATCATGCGCCACCACGAGATCTTTACCTTGGGGATAATGGCGTCGAAATACACGGATGTTTCTCCCATCAAAATTTCGGGAAGACCATTTGCATTCAACCGTAAAGGGCGGTTTCCCACGCGGAGCCCAAATAAAATCGATCTCATGCCCCATTTTGTCCCGCCAATAACGGATGTCTCGTGTTTGCATCTGTGCCATTATTTCGTTTAACACGAAATGCTCCCATAAGAATCCCATATCATCAGGCCGAAGGGTTTGCCACCCTTTAAAGAAACAGGTAAATCCCGTATCAAAAGAATAGACTTTGGGTGCTGATAAAATTTCAACAGAACGACGCGTATGAAAGGGTCGCACCACATGAACTACAAATGTTTCTTCCAAAACCCGAAGGTAATTGGATATGGTGACTCGGCTGACCTCACAAGGTCCAGCAAATTTGGAAGCTTCAAAAAGTCCTCCACTGTTTACCATAAGAAGTTCAGCAAATTTCATAAAGGAGTGCCGCCTCTCAAGACGAAACAAATCCTGTATGTCTTTTGCCCAGAAAGCATCAATCCATTCCTGAAAATCTTTTTCCTGACTTTTTTTATTTAAGAAAAAAGGCGGCAACCCTCCCTTCAAAAAACGGTGTTTTAGACTTGTTTCCCCAAAATCATTAAGGTCAGAGCTCATCAAGGGAGTTAACCAGATGGTCGACTTTCGACCGGTCAATTTATCCTTGAAATGCGTTGAGGCAGCCAAACTTGATGATCCTGTTGCTACAATTTTTGTATCAGGAAAATAGTCTGCTGCGATCTTGAGAAGCTCAGAAGGGTTATCCAAACGATGAATTTCATCGAGAACAATCCGTTTATTCTTAAAACTCTTAAGGAAAGCTTCCGGATCCTCCATTAATCGACGGGTTCGTGGAAGCTCACAATCAAAGACCTCTGCACTTGAAAGCGTCTGACATAGAGTTGTTTTTCCTGATCTCCTTACGCCTGCCAACCACAAAACTGAGCGATGAGACCAAGCCTCTTCAATCTTCTCCAGCCAAAAATGACGCCTAACTATCCGATAAGTTGATTTCATATAGTTTAACTATTTGTAATTATATTTGCAGATAGAATTCCCCTTGTCAACACATTTTTACACCTTGTTTACAACTTCTTAACCGATTCTTAATACTCCATCCTTATTATATATGTACGCATAAGGAGTTCCCCGAACACACGATGAAATCCATACATACTCATTTCATTTTCAAGTTTTGGATCATTGGATTGGTCATGATTTTTATGGCCACCAATGTTGTGTGGGCGTATACACCTGAAACCAATTTTTGGGCGAAAAGACAGAACCAACGATCGAAAAAAGACAATGTTCAATTGACCCGTTTGCCTTCTGTTTTTCCAAACTCCACCCCCATCTCCGTTATCAAAAACCAATCATCTTTGGATCATCCCCTTTCAAATAATCCGACAACCAGTCAAACAGGCCTGCCTCGCCGGCAGGCGGGCCTTCCCCCCATTCTATCGGTACTCCCCCATCAATTCGGATCCATCCGTAACATCTCAACAGGGAAAACCGGTAACGTTGTTTTGCATCTTCAAGACATTCATTTAAATGTCGAAGCCCAAGAAAATCTGACACGCCTTCTTCAACATCTCATCAATTCCAAGGAAAAGTTCGTTATTGGATTGGAAGGAGGAATTGGGGTTTTTGATTATGACCATATGCGAAATCCGGATCTTCATCAAGAACGTCTTGATTTGGGAAATTACTTCTTACGGGAAGGAAAAATGGATGCAGCTTCTTATGTGGGCCTCACCAGTCCAACCGATCTTCCGGTCTTTGTGGGAGTGGATGACAAAGAAGCCTATTTGGCCAATGTGAAAGCGTATCGAGATGCCGCTCCTTCAGCTGAGAAACGAAAAATTCAACTTAAAAAAGAGAACGAGGAACTGGAACATGAGAAAAGACAAATTTTCTCCGCTCCTCTTTTGGCTTTTGACCAGGTTGTTCAGAAATATCGCCAAGGAAACCTATCTTTGGGATCTTATCTTCGGATTCTCTCTAAGGAACACCCTTCTCTCCCTCTTTCCCTTCAAACCTTTCTGGCGGCTTTTGAATTGGAACAAAAGATGGATCCCAATCAACTCAAACGAGAAAGAACCAGCCTTATTGAAGCCCTGGTTCAAAAAATGTCTCCGCAAGAAATCGAAAATCTAAAACACCAAACCCTCGCCTTTCAAGCTGCTCACCTGTCCTATCAACAATTTTGGACCTATATCAAACAAACATGCGAGGCCCATCGCCTCTCCTTGCGATTTTTTCCCACAATGGATGATTACATCCGCTACATCCTTCTTGCTGACTCCATCCAAACAGACGCGCTCTTCAAAGACGTCAAAACAGCTGAAGAGCAAGTTTACGATTCCTTCATTCAAAACAAAGAGCAAAGATCCCTGATCAAACAAGCCCGACATTTGCACCTGATATCCAAACTAACGGATTTCGCTTTGACTTCGGTTGAGTGGGAGGAGTATAAGGAACCATTAATTGATTCCTCAAATGGTCAATTGTCAGTGGTCAATTGTCAATCGTTCGTATCCTTCTACCAGCTGGCTGAGCGGCGCAATCAGTATCTGATCGAAAATCTGTCCAACGAGATGGAAAAACGAAACATCAAAACCGGCCTTCTCATCGCTGGGGGATTCCATTCCGCCGGTATGCAGTCCCTCCTTAAAAAGAAAAACTGGAGCTACGCCGCATTCACGCCCAAGATCACCAAAGTGGACACAGAAAAGGGTACCGCTTATCTTGGTGTGTTTAACCGCGAAAAATCGGCGCTTGAAAAAATATTTCAAGGCGAAAAGCTGTATCTCTTCCCCGGTCATGCCATCCCAAATGAAAAGAGCGCACCCATTTCCAGCATGATAAATCTCAAATCGCTCATTGAGGCCGCCCTTACTGCTGCCACCCTTCCTGATCAAATCTATTCCCACAACAATCGAACTGTATCACTCAACCGAAAATCGCCTGATGGTCTCAACATGAACGTTAATGGAAGATCCATCCGATCTCTTTGTGTCCATAAAGATCAACCCCAAAAATTGCTCACCCGGGAAACGAAGGGGATTTTGAATTGGTTGAATCAGCACACACCGCGATGGTTAAAAGTGGGGGTGGAGGATCCATTGGGGTATGCGGTGTTGGGGCCATTGTTGGAGACGGTTCTGTATTTTGTGGGTTCTTCTGTGATCGGAGGTTTTGGTCTTTCTCTTGCTCACGTCACAAACGCGTTTGTTCCCCATTCTTCTGACTGGGCTTTTGTGGCAGGGATTCTTGTTTTGGCCACGGCTGTGTTTACTTGGCGACACAAACATAAGAGTTTGCGGTTGATCGTTTATCAATTTGGGGCAGGGCTCCTCTTTTCTCTTTTCATTCTTACACCATTTTTGGCCGGAACCATTTCACTGGAACATCCGATTGTCTTTTTCCAATCTCTTCGATCCGCCCCCTTCTTCTTGGCTGCATCCCAAGCATGGGGATTTCATTCGGCCCTCAATGTTCTCTCAGCCCGAGGTCAACGCCTCATCTCTCCGTATGATCGGTCCTTGACCCGAACCGATTTCTTGAGGTCTCTTATGGGACCGGTATCCGTGTTCCTAATTTACTCTGGTTTGGTATATGGAAGCGTGGTGGGATCTCTGGCCCTGGGATTGGGAGTCTTTCCCATGATGATGGTTCTTTTGGTGACGCCCTTCATGATGACACTTTGGCAAATCCGCAACGAACCCTATGCCTCTTTGTTTTTCTCCCATCTTGTATCAAACCCCCTCCCTTTCCTTTTCTTGGGGCTCTCCTTTTTCGCACTAAACAATGTTTCGGGTTTTCTTTCCTTTGTGTTGGATCCCGCCGGGATGGCGAGCGTTCTTCTTTTTGTTTTTCCTGTTTTGTGGATCTCGCTTCTCTCCGCCACTCCCACCATGATAGAAACCGATCCATCGGATGGATGGGGTCGCCTCTTTTCTGAGATGAAAGGATATCTGGTCATTATCAAAATGGTGGTGACAACCTTCTTAACTGTTTGGCTTATCCTCTTCACCAACCTTCAATCTGTTACCAGCACCCATACGTGGACCACAAAGACAACCTGGTCTGAAACCGACTTTGATCAAGCCCGCTTGAAGGTAGGCTCATTTCAAAAGCTTCTTATTCCCGATCCGGTCAAGGAAGAAATATCCGATGAAATTCGTTACCGGGAATGGATGAAGGAAACACCATGGAAATTGGATGTGCGCTGGATTCATGAAGGCATTGCCAAGTGGCAAAAAATGGAAATTTCCGATCCCAATCAATTTGTGTTGGTTGCAGAAACGTCTTGTCCAGCGGAGATGGCAGAGAAATCACAGTTAAAGCTTTTTGCCTACCGTGGTCGACTCTTTATTTGGGCAGGAGAAGAACATCGCAGGGAAGGCACCCTTCAAATGGGAGGCATCCTCAAAACCCTAATAAGTACCACCGATGGAATAAACGGCCGTCAACGGCCTCCTTTTGAAAATCTCCACGCCGAAGAATACTTGGGAGCTCACAAAAATCTGTTAACGCAATTTGAAGACCCAGCCAGGCGACTCCCGGTTCGAATGGCACAGAAACGCGGTGTTTCGGTGTACCTCACACCCAATGTGGTCTCCCCTCATATTGTCCATCAGCTCACAACAACCTCACCCATCGGTTATACAACGAACGAGGTTATCACTGTCACGTTTCTTAAATATTACCAATCCGCTGTGGCCCGATTTATCACAGAAGCCAAAAAGAGAAACATTATAACGGGCCCCACCACAGTCAGTGATCTTGAGGATCCCCAAATCATTAGGGCCACGTTTGATGTGATGGATGGGGAGATGGCTGATTATTGGGACCTGACCAAAGAAGACCTTATTCAAATTGTCCATCAAACCCTCCATACCCAATGGAGAAATTGGTCCGATGAGAAGCGCACCGAGCATGTTAACTCTCTGCTAACAGAAATGGGAATGGCCTCAAACCAGGAGATTAAAAACACCTTGGCTTCCCTTTACCCTGACATATCCGAGACTGATGAAGTACCCACCCTCGTCGCTCTCATCACTGGAGGGAATCATTTTCCCGATATCACAAGAGAGGATGTGGTCGATGACGACCTTACTCATCCGATGCGTCTCGAAAGCCTTAAACGAACGCTTCCCCCTTATGCGGAAAAAACCAAGAACCAAGCACCAAATCCCAAATTCATAAAATCCTCCCTCTTCCCCTTGGGAATTCTTATCGCCCTTTTCTTGCTCCCTCTTTTCATGGGAGGGCCCTCCTCATCATCATCAATGATGGCCCTCAATTTTCCTCTTTCTTTTGCAGGGAGTCCGCTTGTTTTAACTGTTCCTCATTCTTTTTCCTTCCCCTCCCTTGCCGATCTCTTGCGAGAGGCGCGTAGATTGATTTTGAGATCACAACAGTGGTTAAAAAATTCCCTCACGTTTATGGGGATGGAATCGGATCGAGAATCAAAAGGTAAAAGGGAAGGGCCATTGGCTCGATTTAGATCAAAAAGCCCTGAGCCAAAATCTCCAGACAACGCCGCCTTGGGTCCCGACGACTCCGCCACAGATCCAGATAACACTATGTTAGATTGGGATCGTTTTATTAATGAGCTCCATTATAGGAAAGCGAAAGTATTGGTCAGACAATTGAAACGATCCCTTCAACATCCCAAAAATATCCCGCAAGCCAAAAAAATCATCCGTGACTTTCTCCGTAAAAGAGAAAACAATACTTTTTACCTTAGGTATATAAAAACCCATTTTAACCACCTTGTTCACGATAATAAATTGGTTCCAAATGAGACTCTGGAATTTATGGTTTCCCTCATTTGGGTAGATGGTTGGACCAACTTTTTTGACAATCTTCCCCCTCTTGCTATTTGGATGCATATGGACAGCCAGAAGTTTAGAGAGGAAGCTGATTTATTTTTTGAATTGACCGATAGCAAATTTACTCCACTCGACATCAGAAGGTTGATTCAAAATTGGGATGTGCTACAACTTCGAAGAGCAAAGGATATCATCACTGGCTTAATAACAGAATCCCGTCCTCTCAGCAAAAGAGCCGGAATCATTTATGAGATACTGGATGATGAGTTACAACGACACGAGATACGCCGACCAGATCCTCCGCCTGAGGCCCGCGAATCCAATGGAATTACCGGTTTTGATTTTAAGGGAATGCCAGCTGAAACTCTCTACCAAAACGGCCATTGGAACATCAATTTAATTGAAAAACTACTCAAGCGCGCCGCGGAATTGATCACCCCCGCAGGCCAGCCCCCGATTCGTGTCTCGATTGTGGGGGGAACCCGTTATCTTCGCGCTTCGGATCGAAAGGATTTGGACATATATCTTTGGCAAGAGGGGCACGCCTTATCAGATGAGACGCGCTTCCAACTGTTGGACGCAATGGACCGGTTGCTTGATCCTTTTTCCGACTGTCGCGTTGATCAGAATCCCGATTTTTTAATCATTGAAAAAGGTGGGGATCGGAATTCTGACCTTGAGCTTGACCTGGATATTTATTTCGACGAAAAGAATTCCCCATTTGAGACGGCTGTGGAAGATATCGGTCATGGCATCATTACACGAACGCTGGTTCTCACAACAGTTGATGAAACCGAAACCGATGATGAATCCGTTGCACGCGATGAATCCCATGCTTATTTGGCTACTCTTTATTACTTTGGCGAAAATGATGAACATTACAATGAGGAGCTTAAGGCTTTTCGGGCGGAAACAGATCCGAGAATCTTCTGGACCAGCGAAGGGAGAGGTGAGTTACGCCGCTTTTTGACCCAAAGCCCGACGGACACACAACAGAGAGAAGAGGCTGTTGCCAGACGACTTCAAGAACCCGCCCACCCTTTTGAGCCAGAAGCAATAAATCAACACGATGATTCGGCCGCATCACAGTCGTTTGAAACAATAGTGGAGCAAGCCATTCATATGGTCCGAACAGACTACGCACACATTCCGAACCATCCCCAAATGCTTTCTCTTTTGGAGAGTCTTCAAGCCGAAGGGGGGCGATTCCACGTTGTGGATGACTTGCCTGGGAGCTTTCGCATTCAAAAGGTTGAAACAGATCACGACCGAACCGAGTTTCATATTTTGATGGACCGCTCGCTGGCCTGGCTGGTGGACCAGCCATCTGATTTCTGGGTTACACTTCAACTCGAGCATCGACGGGCTCTCATAATCTTTTTTGCTTCAAAACTAATCCACGAAACCGCGGAACTCATGATGGAATCAAGTGACCTGGTTCATTGGGAGAACGAACTTGATCCGGAGCTTCCTCACACCGAAGCAGCTGCTGTGCGGGCTGAGCTTCGGTTTTTGGCTCAGGTTCCCAAATTTTTTGACCACTTCGGATCGCTCATCAACGAAAATACCAATGCACCTCTCTTTGAACTCTACAGAGAAACCTTGGGACAATTGGATCAAACTCTTGATCCAACAGAACTTGAAGAATGGTTGAACCAACAAAATACCCACATCGAACGGTTCTTACGACGCATCAACATATTGGCCGAAAACGCAGAAGTGAATTGGAACCAAGTCCAAGTTTTCGAAAACCACATGGTCAAAAATGAGAATTCTCTAGTTAAGCTTGAAAGGAATACCACGCCTATCACAGCCGGCCGCAATACCGATGCGTCCGATTCAAAATCTGCCACAACACCAGATGAACCTTCCGATGAGAATGGTAACAACCATGTTTGGCCTCTTCCTCCAGGTGAATGGGAAAACAGACGAGACCGAGCACAAGAGATTATGGAAGGGACCGACACAAAAAAGAAGGATCGCCTGCGTCGATTTCTATTGGCCTTTATTCATGTCCATCAACCATTAATGCTCACTGGTCATCAATCTTCTCAATATAGTGATTTGTCTGTTCAGGAATTCTTGGATCATTGTATTCGAACCATTCTGGAAGCCAAGGCAAAAAGTGCCAACCATTGGAAAAAGGCCTATTCCAAATACACAATGGTGTTGAATCACGAGTTATTCAAATTCACGGATGAAGAGAGGACCCTTTATCAAGCCCTTGTGGAGGAAATTTTTGGATATAACCCTGATGCCAAATTACCCAAAAAGAAGAGGGCAAAAAAATCAGAAATACAAATCTCCTTGGAAGAACGGGGAGGTGGGCCAACCCAGGACACCATGAAGGAATGGATTGCCTACTGGATTGATACTTATGGAAGATTCACACGCTCAGCATGGACCCAACCTCAATTAACACACCGCTACCGGGGGAAGGACAAGGGCTCCACCCCTCGCGAACTCTTTATCGCCTCCAAGATTCCTGTGCGAGATAAACAGCCTGTTGAACCAGATTTGGAAAAATTTGTCCGAAACACGAAAACCCTCTTGCCCATCAGTACCGTTGTAAGAGATTGGGGTGTTTCTTTGGCAAAAACAAAAACGATATATGCAAGGAAGTTTCTTGCGGAAGCTTGGAAATCGAAAAAACGAAAAATTGATGAAAAAGAGTACAAACAAAGAAATAAACGCGCCCAAAAAATTTATGATGAAGGAAAGGACAGAGACTTTATTCTTAAACTGATCCTCGCCAGCCTTTATCACATATCGAAGAAAAAGTTTATCCCGATGATTCTTGCTGAATTCCCGAACTACAATACCGAAGAGGGTATGACACAAGAAGAATGGGAAATGGAACTGGTTTTCGAATGTCTCAAACCAAAAAGAACGGATGAAAAAGGGAAACCGACCTACATTACCATTTGGAATGAGGAGCCTGATTTCTGGTTCAGAGTGATCAACGAAAGCAATATCTTAAATACCGATGTATATGAACTGGATTATCTCCGGGTTGTTTCCCATATCTTTGACCTCGACATCTCAAAAAAAGCCCAACGATACAACATCGCCCTCCAAACCACCTGGGTCCAAAACCGGCTACGGGACCAAGGCGTGGATCCGGACTCCTTTGAAGGGAAAGTGGAAAAGGGGCCGTGGATGGAGACGCGGGTTTATCTTTTGCCGGGGTTTTTGGTGGCGGCGGTTTTGGTTCTGTTGGCCATCAATGGGGTCATCCCCGCCTTAGCGGTTCGGGTTGGCATGGGGATTTATGTTGCGGTGTGGAGTGGCCTTGTCTTTGGGATTCATCATAACGACCACAAAATAGGAAAAGGCCTCATCGGATTGCTGATGGGGCTTTTGACTTTTTGGCCTTTCTTATTTGGAGTGATTGATCTCAGTTCCCTGGCAAGTGTTTTTTCTTCCTTTCAGACCAATCTGCTCCCTTCCAATCTGATCCTTGCCCATGTCTTGCATATGGTGATCAATCTTGTTGATTTCTTTACTCTCACCCATCGTGATACAAAGCCTCTCCCTTATCGCTGGGGGAAACCAACCCTTAGTGAAACCGAATATCAAGCGACCCTACAAAGAATTGATGAAGAGTTTCCCGATGATGAAGAAATTGTGAAATCTGAATTTGATCTCCATTGGCTTCCTTGGCTTGAAACGTGGCAAATCCAAGAGGCGCTTGACGAATATAAGAAAGAGGCGGAAGAAGAGAAGGAGACAAAGCGGATTCCTGGTTGGATCTTGATCCTTACAGGTGTCCTTCTATTGTTTGTTGTTGGTATCTGGTTAGGAACCCTGGTTGATCCTCCTTTATCTCCTTTCTATACAAGCTTTTTGATCGCCATTATTATCGGTTCTTTTTTATTACTCATTTATATCCATGAACTCGGCCATTTCTTAGTTCAAAAAGGGATTCAATTGGACGGTCTTCGTAAAGGACAATCGGTTATTCGTAACATGGCCCTCCGTCTTTTTTCTCCCCAATGGGACCTTTCCCCTCGGGTCATGTTCAACTTATCTTTTGAATTAACGATGCCTCCTCGCGATTGGGTTCGCTTCAGTAGATCAGGCCCGCTCGCTGACTTACTCTTGGGCATGATATCCCTTCTTTTGCTCAATATCTCTCAATCAAAGTCCTGGGAATCGGTCGTGACTTTTATATTTGTGGCAAGTCTATCCTCTTTTATGTTGAACAGCACAATCAAGGCCGATGGGGTCACCACGGACAGATTCAAACGAATCGAAAGGTTTTCAGAGGCCTTTTACGAACACTATGGTGGTAGCAAAGTCATCGGTTGTGATGCAAAAAGTCCGGGCACAGTAAAATTTCCAGATAACTCTTTTTATATACGCACAAAAAACGAAGTTTATTGGGTGAAACATGGAAACCTAACAGAAACCGAACTCTTAGAAGAGGCTGAAAAAGATACTCCTCTAAAATTTTATTCATACTTCATCGGCTATCTTCCCATCCCTTTCAAGCTGGACCGTGAATTGGTGAAGACAAAAAAGGGAAACTCCACCCTTTCTTTCCAAAACGAAACCTACGCCGTTTATCGGGTCACCAATTTTCCATCTGAACTTCTTCATCCTTCTTCCCGAGAAGATCGATTTCCTCCGGTCTGGGATATTCTGACCAGCTTTGGATTGGAAGATTCCGGCGCCATCGAAAAAGCCACCGTGGAGCAATACTCGTTGGATTCGGGTTTTTCGGTGCGAAGGATTGATTTGAACCAATGTCGGGGCGCCCGTTGCCAAAAATGGAACTTACTCAGAACCGAGCTTCGTGCCCAAACCGGTCAGGTTGACATTCTTTATGATACGAACCGAGACCCGATTTCGGTTTTCCCTGTCTTAAGCGCGAAAGATCAAGAATTGGCACGCCAAAGAAAAACGTTAAACAATACGATTCAGAATTATCGTCTTATTTTTGAGGAAGATGCCCGCCGTGACGAACAGGGACTTCCTCCCAATCCCGATTACCCACTTGATCAATTCTATAAAGATACCCAGGATACTCTTGCGGTGGGGATTCGCTATCACGGGTTAAAAGAAGCTTCCAAAGACGCCAGTGAACGTTATCTTCCTTTGGGAGATTACTACCTATACAAGGATGAAACGTGGAAAGAGGTTAGTGAGGATTATTTTCCTCTTTATTATGAATCCAAATCCAAGCTTGAGCCACCCTTTCTTCGTGTCCAATACGAATTTTCTGAAAAAGGAGATATCGAACCAAACAATTTAACGATTAAATCCATTCCGCCAAACGAATACGACAGCAGCGTAAGGACACTCGATACCGTCACTTTTGAGCATGATTTGGCGATCCTACCAAGCGTCTATAATCCGAATAATGCGAACATGACAGACCTGGAGGAGTATTACCAGTCTATTCTTGGGTTTCCTAAAGTGTTTAGGGATGTCACCCGTCATCACGAAAATCCGAAGGAATGGCCAATAGAAACCAACGGAAATAAATCAAAAGAACAGATTCTGATCTTGGGTGCGGCATCTGGAATTGGGTTGGTGAGCGTCTACTTGGCTTGGCTTCAACAAAAAGGGATCTCTTTTGAGGAGGCTTTTGAGAACGAAGACCGTCAGCCCTTACTTCATGTGAGAGAAATCAACCCGGTTGCCGTGGCCCGGTTGCAAGAAGTGGCCCGTCAGTTGGGATTAAGCCCGAACTCAATCCAAATTGAAGTGGGCGATAACCTTCCCAGCACAGGGACCTATGATCTGGTGATCTGGGCCATGCCTCGCCACACCATCCCTTTGGCCGGTGAGCAAGACATAGGTGAAGTTCTCTTGGAAGAATTTCATTCGGATGGACCAAAAGCCAGAAAGGACTTAGAACTCTTTGCCCAACAGTTGCCGGATCATCTCAACGAAAATGGATTGGGGATTGTTTGCAATTCCCCAACCGAAGCTGTTCTCAACATTTTGCAGGGAAAAGACCAACCCCATGAGGGTCATCTTACGGTTACCCGTGCCTCAGAATTATATGCGACCACGAAAAAGTCCAATCCGAATACTTATTTCCTTCTTAAGGGAAAACCTGTTTCTAAGAAAAAGAAGGGAAGGGGAAGGGATCAGGCCTTCAAGCCTCCGAATTTATTAGAAAAGCTTCGAGATTGGGTCCGTTGGTTATTAACTCAGAACGCAAGACTTGACCCTATCTTTGTTGGATCGCTGGTTCTCTACTGCGTTTTTCTTTATTTTGGGGATTCCTCTTCTTCGGCACTGGCCATGGTGGGTGGGGCGGTGGCTTCAAAGAAGAAAAAACGGGTGAGACGGCCGAGTTTTATTCCAGCTGAGGATTGGAAATTGATGTGGCATGGTGGGGATTGGTTTGCCATCAAATACAAAACACGCCAAGCAGTTGTCCGTCAGTTTTTAAAATTTATTCAAAGAAAGGATAAAAACGTAAAAGATTATTCCGATCTTGGATACAAACACTTTAAAAAACATTGGCCGGCTATTGGTCAGTCACTCGGAGGACTCTACAACAAATATTCCAGGCAAAAGAGGCCCTCGGGCGAGAATGTGATTCCCTTCATGATCCGGAAACTGCGGCTGGGCCCTGCCAAAGTCAAACCCAGCTCCATCAAAACCCTTGCGACCCTTAAGAACCGAAAGGAGGCCGGTGATTTCATAGTGAATGGTAAAATTGTGATGCCCTGGGCCGAATTTCATCCAACGCTAGAAAAACGAATTGTAACAGCCTTTGCCAAACAACTGGGCAAAAAACCTTTGGACTTAACCACAAAAGATTTTAGAAAGACTTTTGATTTTATTGGCGTTGGCATGCTGGGATTCTTAAACAAATACAACCGGAAAATGAAAAATAACAATATCCCCAAAATGGCTCGGTGGTACTTATTGGAATCTCTTGGTTTCTTCGTTGATGATGAAGGTCAACCCCTCCACATCAAAACATTGGCTGAAATTCAAACCACGGCCGATCTTAAAACACTTTATGACCAAAAGGCCTTGGTTGAACGAACACCATGGTACCTATTAAAAATATTTAACTCTCCGTTTATTGTCCATTCGCTCAAGGAATTGGCCGCCACCAAAAAACTTTTTCTCGAACATCAACAGCGTCACCCTGATGATTCTGACTATTATCCAACATCTGATGAAGTTGATGCTCTTCTTCCTCAGATGACACATAAAGATTTAAGTCGCTTATCAACAAAAGATCCTGGCGCTTATATAATTCCTGGCTTGGGTAAAAAATTATTTGGACTTCAAGAACATTATCACCAGGTGGAAAAAGGAGAGGACCCTATCCTTTACCGCCTTCTTCAGCATGCCAAAGAGTTTATGTCTATTCCCCCCATTGGGCGAGCCTACTCCTTACGAACGGTGCGCTTGTTGGTCGATTTGGGATTCATAAAGGACAACTCCATGGTTGCCCGGCTTCCTCACAGCGCCCAGCGATCCCTTATCCTTGAAATAAAACGAAAGAAAGATTTTGATTTTGAGAAGTTAAAACGGATCAACCTCTTGACTCCCTCCCCCTCAATGGGAGGCCCACTGTTTTGCTTTTGGAAACGATTTCGAACTGAACGAAATCTACATATTCGTCGTATAAAATTATTTAAATCCATGGGATTTGTTTGGGATCAAGATGATTTGCAGGCACACGCGAGATCTATTCGGAAAGGATTGATGGCCCTCAAGAACATGGACATGACCTTCCCCCCTTCCTCGCTTAGGAATCTTATTCAAGAAGGAAGAATCGATCTATCTCCAGAGGAATCAAGAACAGTCCGAATGGATTTGGACTTGGCTCTTCAACAAGCCGATCAGATGATGGCGGAGAAGAGAACCTCAGCGTCTGATAAGACACGGTTGCAAAATTGGAAGAAAGGGCTCGCGTCCTATTGGGCCCTTCTGGATTCCATCGAAGGACTCCCCAATCGATTTGGCATCGCTTATTATGCTTATCAAACATCGGATGACTTTGATCGATATCCCCTCGCAAGTCCCCCAGCAGAACCAGCCACCATTATTAATTACATAGGTCACCAGGACCTCGGCTCCCAAGATTTTTCGCCAAAGAATCTCATTCGGCAATTCTCCTTTCATCATAACCAGCGCCAATTATCGGTATTGGACCATTACCACTTAAGAATTTGCAGAAGTCCTCTCTTCTTCCTTCATCTTCTCTTCATTGAAGCCCTATCCGTGGATCAAACCGAAAACGAGCCTATTCGAACGTTGTTCGAATCAAGATGGTTGAAAACCATTTTAAATGGCGTTCTCGTCACCAATCCCACAGCCCAACTGTATATGGTGGCCATTCGCTCTGCTCTTAATTCCAAATTCGATAAAGTCCCCGATCCCTTGCGTTCCACTTTGTATAAATTCCGGTTCCGTAATGGGAATAACACAGCTCATTCACCTACCGGTTCCATGGCTCTCCGAACCAAGTGGGCCAAGAAAAAGGCACCAAACACCTTTAAAGGACAAATCTTTGACATTCCTCGAATGGAAACCGAACGCTATCTCTTACCCGGCATTCTGTGGGGCCTCATCACTTTTTCGGGCGCTGTTCAAGCTGGGATCAACCCAACTATTCCTGTGGCCATTGCCATGTGGATATATGTTCTTTTCTGGAGTGGGCTCCGTTTTGCGTTGGATCACGAGAATAACCGGATGATCAAAGGCCTACTGGGTGTTTTAATGGGCGTGGGAACGTTCTGGCAGGTTCTTTTTGGTGTGGTTGATTTTTCCTCTTCTTCCATCCTTCTTTCTCTCACAACCCTTCTCATCTTTTCTTTCTCGCTTTTATTGACTCACCTCTTTCATGTTGCCTGGCAAGCAAGTCATATTTTGAAGCTTCAAGAGAAACCAACTCAAAACGCAAGACTTGACCCCATTCTCTTTCCTCAGCCCATAAAAAATCAGAGGAACGCCACGGCCTTGGCTCGTCATTTGCCTCAACTCACACAGTTTCGCCTTTTTTTACAAATTATGGTTGAGAGGCGACTGGCCAAAAAAGAGCGGATCTTAAAATTCGGGGTTCTTGGTCCTCATACCGGAGAAGAAATGGCCGGAATCTTGGCGATGGTCATCATTGAATTTGATTTTCACAGTGATTGGGGAGACGTAACAGACTGGGATATTGAGGTCAATGGCCTTGATTGGGGAAGAGAGAATGTGAAAGAAGCCCGAGCCCGATTAAAGGGGCTCCGTCCCTTTGTTAAGAATTCTGGGTTATATCTTGAGAATGACGAATATCGAACCGCTGTGGATTCCATTATAGAGGCCTTAAACAGAGATCCTCAGTGGTCCTCGAACCGCTTTCATGTCGAGAGGGGTGACGCAACAAAAAAGAGGAACCTAATAAAATTCAATGACCACGATGCCATCTTTATGAACTTTGTAGGAGAGGTCCATAAAAAAATATGGCCCTCCCTCCTAGAATATGGAAAAAAGGCCTTCATTTTCTCCGTCCAGTATGGAGATATGCATGAACCGTTCTTGGACGATGCTGATCGGACCATATTTAATGAAAAAGTAAACGATCCGCATGATGGAGATTCCAACTATATAATGGTGTTCCCGAAAATATCCCCAAAGAAATTCAAACTTTATCTTGCTTCCCTTGCCTCATCCAGGCGACCGGACTTCTGGGAAAATCCGTTTCCCAAATCTGAAAAAATGGTGCTTTTGGATTTATCGGATGTGCTACCTCATCCGATAAATGAGGTTTATGAAATTGTGGTGGTACCGTTGGTTGAGAGTCTGGTTTTGGCAGCCTTGGCAATGGGGCCAGGGGTGTTGGCTGGATTATGGATTGGGGCCTTTGTGCCTGCGTTGGAATTGGGTGGACCGGTTTCCCTGATGGTGGCTTGGTTTGTGTTTCTGGGAGTGGGTTTGACTTGGGGACGTTTCCTCGCCATAAAAGTTTTTAAACTTCTTCATGATATCAGCGGTCGCGATGTGGGAGAAGGGCCAAGGCAAGCCCATTGGATCTCATTTATCCTTTCGGCTGCAGTCGGATTGCTATTTATCATAGAAGGCTTTCCTCTTAGCCCCTATGCCTCCCTTCTTGCTCTTATGGCCCTTCAAGGGATCTCCTATGCGGTGGTTCATCTTCTCTTTCATATGGGTTGGAATTATGTTCAACCTTGGAAACATCGGATGCTGACCTTAACCAGAAGGAAATCTCAACCTGAGGACACATGGCTTTCATACAGAAAGGTGGATGGAACCGCCGAAGGTTTTAAAGATGATCTCAGTGATGATGTTAAGAAAGAATTCTATCCCCGAATCCTTTCTGATCCAAGAGTGTTTGACCGTGAAACCAGAGAACAGGGAGTGCAATCCAATAAAGACAACTATTCTGACATTATGAACCAGGCGGGATCGCGCTACGAATGGTTGAACGGCTTTGTGGATAATTCAGTGGATGCGACGTTGGGCCGGTTGGGATTTCATCCTTCCGGACGGTTTGGAAACGAATTTCAATCCAGCCTCGCCACCCTGGAGGATTTTCCGTCACCGCAATCGCGTGTGCAAGTGAACACCAAAACCGAAAAAGGACCGCACCGGGAACTCCGCTTTCGAAAAGGAAAGAAAAAACGGGATTTTGAAACCACCTGGACGGTTCTCAAAACTCCCCGGAAAAAAGGAACCACCATGACCGTCACCTTTGGTACGGAGGACGGACAAGAACCCAAAGACAAAGAAGAAGAAAGATTAAAGGAATACCTTGAGGAATTGGTTGAACATCTGCATTACGGTTTCTCCAACAATCGGTTCATCAAGGTTTACCTGAAAATCGATAAAGGTTTGGACATACACAATCCCATCACCGGGAAAAAGAATGCCGATGGACAGAGAAGATGCCTCAATCCCTTGACCGGTGTGGTCAATTCGGAGGGGAAATCCCTGGAAGGCCGCCACGTGTTTAAAGGGCGGGTGAATGTCTTTGTGGAGAAGAACCGCGTGGTGGTGGAAGATTTTGGGACGGGTGTTTATGACGAGGATGTGGTGGAACGGCTCTTGGTCTCCAAATCGCCTCATGATAAGGAGGATAAGGAGAAAAGCAAAGAGGTTCTACTGATAGAAGACCATCCCGAAGACAAACACCAATTTCAGCTTGAGCTCAGATCCGAATCACAAGAAATATATTTGAAATCGGACTTAAGCGTCATGGTGAATGGCCGCGGACACAAAAAAATAATTCCAAAAGAAGGCCGAAATCTGCCCGCCTTGTTCAAACTCGAACTTCCCTCTGGGACCTGGGTTCCCGAACCCCGCAACCGGGTTCTTATTACAGAAGAAGACGTGAACATCTTTATTGATAAGATCCTGGACTTTGAAAAAGATGGGAACGGCCAAGCGAACACACCCGAAGTGGTTCAAGAGCGCATTCAGATCCTGAATGGATTGGCCCTCATCTTAACAGAGGTTCAGGGAGACCAACCCCCCACCCGAACCTCTTTGGTTGAGCTTGCCAAAAACCGTATCGCTTCTTGGCTTGATGAATTGGAAGAAAACGATTATGTGCTGTTCCCCAATCAAGGTGATTTCTTCCACATCGAAGGAAACGGCCGAACACCCCTTTACCTGGATGCCATGCTATTTGATTTTAATCCCGCCACCGCTCCCGGGATAACACCCTATAACATCGAAGAAGCCGATCCTGAACTCATCCGTCCCTTCCTGTTTGATAGCCGGCCCTATACCCTTTATGTGGTGGATATGCACCCTGATTCTCAAATGATTTCTTTTATTTACAGACGCTCGATCTTTGTAAATAAAAAAGTGGCGGATCCCCACAAAATCCCGAGTCCGCTTGCCGCACACCTCAATCAGCTTCCCCGTCCCGCTGGCCACGCCACAACCAGCGTCGGAACCTTTGTTCCCCGCATCCCACCTGACCCCACGGAAATAAGAGAACGCGAGCTGGTGAAACAACATCCCTTCATTGAAGCTCTTCGCCCCCATCCACGAGCTAGGCTCTTTCATTTTTTGGCCGCCTTCTTCCTCAGCTGGCAAAAGCCATGGCTGGAACGCTTGGAACTCCTTTTCAACAATCTTGTTTCACCCCTTCATTGGCCCCATTTGGTGGAAGACCTGATCCGAGCCGTCACCCAACCCACCGACCAACAAAGGGCTCCTCCCCAGCCTAAGTCAATCGCGAATCTAGGAAATCTCAATCCACAGGAATATTCGTCTCCCATTGTGACGCCTTTGTGCACGTATGTCTTTGATCAAGGAAGAACGCATTTGTTTGGAAGTACCCATTCAGGTCCCCAACTTGTGATGAACGCAGAAGCAACGCTTCTTTCTGATCCCTTCCATTCTTCTGGAACCGACTACGTTTTCTATTTCGATGAGCAGGCCCAACAATCTGAACTCTATGAAATCCAATATGTGAAATCTCTCAATCGATTTCGGCTGTCATTGTAAAAACGACCTCCACCCACCGTTTCAGGTCGGGTGACGGACGTGATGCAACTTAAAGGTCAGACCATTATTGTCTCTCAAAATAAGGGGAGCTATGATAAACCTAGGGTAAACATTTTTCGGCTTGGGATTGATGCAAATGGAGACCCCACCCTCGCGAATCAATTTATTACCCACGAGCTCCCAACTCTAGATTGCCGACTCGTAAAAACAAAAGTCATCGGAAATAAACTTTATAATCTTTATCGCTTTTCCCAAGGACCGTATTCCTCTTCTTATCGCGTGGGTACGATCACACTCGAACAGGGAATACTTTCTCTTGACACAAAGTTTGCGGAGTTTGAAACCCAACATGACCTGGTGGATTTTTGGAAGGTGGGAGACAAATTTGTCTTTATGGCAGGGGGAGCCGAAAAAATCTATCAAACAGAATTCGATATTCCCCTTTCGATCCTGCTCACCCTAGAAGGATCCGGATCCGAAATGGAACTGAAACCCATTGTTGGCTATTTCTTCAGCTTGGAATATGGGGTGGGACATTCCTTTGAATTGTTTGGGGATGATTTATACCTCACCTCTCCAGGAGATCCAGGCCGCACAATCCAACGGATTAAATTTGAAGACTACGACTCACACGATTCCAATGTTTCCCCTCTCACGATCCAGTTTGAGGAAGTGTCTATACCGCATTTCAAAAATCCCATGCATCTTTCCGCCACCCCCAAGGGATTGGTTTTCTATGCCAATCCCACGAGTTCAACAGAAACGCATGCGGTGCAGTTTGATCCCCGTCCTGACACAAGCCCACCTAGACCACCTCGGCGACCCATTGAATTTCAAGAGCTCAATCAATTTCCAGGGCTCTATCTTGGTGTTCCTGGCGGAATCACCGTTGACAAATCCATTGTCAAACTTGATCGTGAGACATCATTAAGAAGCACCCTTTATACTCTTCCCTTTTCAGAAGAAGCCAACGCCTTCCCTACCTATGGAACCCTGATTCCCGGAACCGAACAGAATCTTTTTCTCCATCCGTCCATTTACAAAAGGGAACCAGCCATTGCCTTTGGGAAAATCCTGATGAATGACCAACTCGCTATGGAACATTATTCGTCTTTAAACGTGTTGAGCCTATCATCAGACCCCATTACCTCATCATTTCCTCCTTTTAAAGGTGATTTGATCTCTGTCGCAAAGCAGGGGAATGACTTTTTGGGTGCCATTAAGCCTGAGACTGATAGCTCCAATGCCTTTGTGGTGAACTTAAAAATATCTCAAAGAGAGCAAATTCCCCATCAACTCCCATCCGGATTTTCCCCGCGTCAACTGGTTTATCACAGGCATAGCCTGCTTATCTCTGGAGAGGAAAACAATCAGGGCCAATTGTATCGCTTCCACATGGACCATGACGATAATGATCCCGTGCGTTTTCATGGGGAGAAAATCGCCCGAATGATCAAGGATAGGGATCATCTTTTGATGATTGTGGAACAGGATTCTCTTTATTATGCCTATGACTTTAATGAGGTGGACGGAGATCGTCCCCTTACAACCCCGCTTCCTTTTGGACCACAAGACATCGATGTGAACCATCTTTCCGCTGTCTATGAAGAGGGCCAATGGTTGATGGCTGCTCCCAATAACGGAACCGGAACGAGCACCCCAGGTCTCTTCTCCTTCACCCCTGGGGCACCCTTCCGAACAGAACCAATTCCCTTTGAAATGGAATCCGGTGACATGTTCGAGGTGTTGCGTGGCAAACCCGGTCAGGTGTTGGCATTCCATTCCCAACCCTCCAGTCATTCCACGCTATACGAACTCAATGTGCCCGCCCCATCCGAACAAGAAAATATTCTCAACCAGCTTGACGTGGAAGTCTGGGGAGGAGAGCAAGAAGTCAAATTTGGCATTCTTGGACCGGGACGCCCTATTGAAATCGAAGGCCAATATTTTGCCATCGACAAAGGCTTGGGGTTAGCACAAGCGAAAGACTCACTTGTCAAAGTTGAAGAGGGAAAAACCACCGAACTAAAAGAGGGACTGTATTCGGGTTTGGCTCGGGATGAAAAATCAACATCGAGCCTTCTTCTTTTTGAAAGTACAGACGAATCCCCGAGGAAACTACAATCTTATACCTATGACTCCGGAAGAGACTCCCTAAGCGCAAATGGATCAAGGTCGCTACCGGACGGCACAAAGAAATTGGTTGAGATCGATGAGGAATTGTTTGCTGTGAGGGAAATGGGGGATCCGGGTGAAACCGGTTTTACGGATAAGACGTTGTCTTCTTTGGAATCTGGGACGGAATTCATCCTTCCGGAAGCGAATTTGGAATCCGATCCGGTGACCCAAAAATTTGAGGTCGGCACGCCACAAGATGAGTGGGTTCATGTTGTTGGCTTCGGAAGGGATGCGGGTAAAAACAGGTATGCGCTTTATCGGGTCAATCGAACAGGCGGAGAATTTCAACCTCTCCCACAAGGGGAAGAGAACGACCAGCATTCCATTCTTCCTGGGATTCTGGCCAAGGTTGATAACAACGTGATTTATGCCACCACCTCCGATGGGGAGGATTTCATTTTGTGGAATGATATTGGGGCTGCCTATGGAACCAAACCCCTGGCCCACTGGGAGGACAATCCCGGCATCAAACATATTGAAACGTGGAATGGGCACGTGATGGCCGTAACCCAATCGGATGATGGGAAACCAGTGTATTTGCATGCCGTCACACCCGATCAAGACGGAATAAAATACACGCGGGATCTTGGGAACTTTAAACGGATCTATCCTCAAACCCTGAAAGTGTTGGGCGAGCACCTCACCTTCTTTGTCATCGACGAGGAAGACCATCTGAAACTGGTCCGAATTGGACTGCAAGATTTCCCCTTAACCGAAGCGCAACCAGCCTTCCCGAAATATGAGGTGGAAGCATTGGCACAAAAACCTATCGATGAGTTATCTGAAAGTCAACACCTCAACTTAGAGGAAGTGGATGGGAATCTCTACACACAAATTGCCGAAAAAGAGGCGTTATCGGGGATATATCTGGTGGATAAGAATGGTTGGCATTTAAAAAAATCAGATTCTCATGAAATTTTTATTTTAAGTCCTCTGTTGCGTTTCAAAGACACCATGTTGCTCTACCT
>MSYE01000123.1 GCA_002176905.1 bacterium F11
GGTGGGGAAAACGTGACCTTAGGGATCGGTCTCTTGCTTTGGTTAATCGCATCCCCGTTGACTATCTTAAAAAGGAAGCCGCCGAGAATCATGGTATGGTTCCTGTTCAATCCTTTGGGGGGTTGGATCCCCTTGCGAAAAAGGGAGATGCCAAGATGGTTTTGATCCCGTTAGAAGAGGCTCTTTATTGGAATGAATCCAGTCGAATTCCTGCCAGAGAGTTAAACAAGGAAAGACATGTTCAATTTCCCTATAGTCAGATGGAACGCGCGGTCATGTTGCGCCTTACGGAGGATGAGGATAAGAAATTGGTTATCGCTGAAACCACCAATTTCACGGACGCAGATCGGGTTGATTATCATATATCAACCACCCAATACGGACATGTCCCATATAACGATAATCGTTATGTTGGTGTCTTTTCTCCATCCATGAATTCATTTACGGAAATTTCTCAAAAGAGGAGCGTTGAGAATGTCGCTCAGAGACAACTTCTCCTTCGAGATGAAGCCGAGACAGAAAAGAATAAATTGACGGTAAAGGTTGTTGATACGGGCAGAGAAAATGTCCAACTCGCTGTTTTGGCCTGGAAGACAGAGGAGGATGGGTTAAGAGAAGAAGGAGCTATTCCGAAATATCGAACGCGGTTATCTTACCCCAAGCCTAACGCGGTTGCGGATGCAACCTTTAATATTGATGTCAAAAGTGGCGAGGTTACCATCAATGAAGAATTTGAAACGATTCCCCATTGGGGAATGGTCCTTCAAGAAGCGGCTCGCCTCTTATCCAATTATTTCAAGTTTAGACTTGAACAAGATGCGACGTATCTTAAAAATCGGTTTGGGACAGAGGATATAACGGTAACCTTCAATATCACGGTTAATTCAAAAGGGGTATGCCTTATATCGGGGATGCGTGGCTCTCGATCATCATCTCAAACCATTCGATTTGAAGATACACTTTTTGATTGGTATTTTCATCCTTCCCAAACCTTTATGAATATCAACCGCATGCTGGAGGAGGAGAAAGGAGAATATCAAGCGTTGGAGGAGGAAGCGGCTTCCTATGCTTGGTCCCAAACAGATGGGGGGAAATTTCCCTCGGTATCAAAGAGCCGTGGAGCTTTTTGGATATGCATCAAACGACGATTGGAAATCTTTCAACGGTCGCCACCTATGGAAATTGAAATCGGCCGCAAAGTCGATGGATGAAAAAATCAATTTACCTATCATACAAAAT
>MSYE01000124.1 GCA_002176905.1 bacterium F11
GTATGGATCGAATGGTTCTGGCATTCAGCGTGACATTCTCCCCAATTTGACCATCCCCTCTTGTTGCGGCTTGAAATAGATCTCCTTTCTTGTAATGAAGCGAAAGGGAAAGGCCGTCAATTTTCGGATTGAGAACAAAAACAATATTTTTGGTATCAAGAATTTTTGTAATACGATCCAACCATTGCTGGATTTCTTCTTCAGAATAGGAATTGTCCAATGATAACATGGGGACTTTATGACGAAGTTGTTCAAAGGAGGCAAGAGGGCTTCCGGAAACCCGTTGGGTGGGTGAATCTGGGGTGATAAGATCGGGATGGGTTGATTCTATTTCTTGTAAACGACGAAGAAGCCCATCATATTGGGTGTCGGATAGTACCGGTTCGTTGAGAACATAGTACGCATAATCATGACGACGTATATCTTCTCTTAACTTTTCAATTTCACTCGGTATGGATTCATGTCGAGGCATTTTCGATCTGCTCGTGTTTTTCCTTTTTTCTCTTTTTCTTAATTTTATCCAGGATGCCGTTGACGAACTTACCAGAATCATGGGTGGAATAAATCTTGGCGATTTCTACAGCTTCGTCAATAATGACAGAAATGGGCGTATCAATCTCATAGATCAATTCATAGGCACCCAATCTAAGGATATTGCGGTCAACCGCTGCCATTCTTTTTATCTCCCAATTTTCTGAGTACTGAATTATCATTCGGTCCAATTCATCTATATGAGTCAGGGTGCCATCAATAAGGGTGTTAAAAAAATCCAGAGATTTTTTTTCGAGGGAGGCATTTTTGAGGACAGAGATTTGAACTTTTTCCTTAGGGAAAGAGGTCACATCAACCAGATAAAGAACTTGAAGGGCCAACTCACGCCCTTTTCTACGAGATCCCATAATGAATCCTACCTATTTGTGATGGAACTGTATCATTTGAAGCGCAGCTTGGGCCATCTCCTTACCACGATTCAGCGGACCTGGACGTGTCCGTTGATAAGCCTGTTTTTCCGAACGGGGTGTGAGAACACCAAAAAGAATAGGGGTTCGGGTTTGGAGTGAAGCGATTCCAATTCCCATTGATACCCATTGCGCAATCAGTTTGTCGTGGGTGGTTTCCCCCTCTAAGATACATCCCAAACAAATAACCGCTCCAAATTTTTTGGTTCGGGCCAATTCTTGAGCACCATAAGGAAGTTCAAAAGCGCCCGGCAAATGGATAACCTCAATATTC
>MSYE01000125.1 GCA_002176905.1 bacterium F11
CCATTAACCTTCATATATTCAATCCATTTGGGATCCCTAATATTAAATACGAAGCCAAACCGGTTGGACCAGAAAGGGAAAGAAATCATGATCCATCCATCACGGCGTTGGATTTTGTTTCTAACGGCAGACATCTTTTGGCGGGTGCGCGAGATGGGGTGGCACGCAAATGGGACCTTCAAGAGATTTATCGTCGCCTGTTTTTTAAAGAGGAAAATAAACTTTCAGAAGGGTTGAAACCAAGCAGTAAATCCGTACACGCTACAGGTGGTCGTCTCTTATTTTCTTCTAATTCCCCTTCGGATCCCCTCCAAAAATGGAATCCCTCCAGTCAATCAATTGAACCAATGAGTATCGGTGGAGATAGAATTCCCAATGGTATCAAATCCCTCATAGGGCCTTCTGATGGGAGTTCTGTTTTTGTGATAGATAAGGATAATCATGCAATTTTATTACTCCCTCTTTCAGGAAATGATTTTCATTCAACCCTTTTGAGCAAAACCCATTTTTCCAGAGTAATGACGCAAGCCCTTCATCCTGTAATTATTTTGTTTGCCATTTTGGCTGGAGTGGAATTGGGAGGGTTTATTGGACTTGTCTTTGCCATCCCTGTTATTGCCGTTATCAAGACCGTATTCTCTATCATCTTACATGATCGACGGGAACGGATTTTTTCAGAAAAACAACACGTATATTCATAAAATCACAAGTGCACATTTGCATGGGATTCAAATCCAACAAAAAGGACCTTTCAGGGAAATTTTTGCGTCTGTGCAATTGTGATGGTATGAATACATTTAAGGAGGTCTATATATGAATAGCATTCGGACGTTATTTTATGGAGTGGGGGTCTTTTTTTTGATGACGCCCTCTTTGTTTGCAGGTTATGGTTATGCTTATGGCGGTTGTGTTGTGGGGAAAGTCTCCATTCTTCTTCTTGCGTTGGCAGTTGGATATTGGGTGCTAACAGTCGCTGATAAACAAAAGAAACCATTGGATATTTTGGGTCGAATTGTTGGAGGGATTATTCTTTTTGTTTCAATTTGCGGTCTTCTTTGTAATGCCATCTGTGGGATTTGTAAATGGCGGAGCTCCAGCGGAAAAAGTTGTTTTTATTCCGCAAAGAAAGATTGGGTACACCCTTCCATTGATTCGGCACCGGTTACCGACACGGGAGATGAAGTTAAGAATCCATGACCCAGGGTAAAACCATCC
>MSYE01000126.1 GCA_002176905.1 bacterium F11
ACAAACGAATAAAGATTGGTTTCGGATTTAGATTAACGATCACGGCTTGTGCCAAGAGATGAAATCGAGCCAATAGAACCGCTGTCCAGCGCGGAGGTGGAAGAAACAACGTTTCCCCTTTAAACAATTTCTCAAGGGGCGTTTTTTCTTGAGCAAAAACAGAAAGATAATCACTACCCGTGGCCTTATCCAATTTGGTTATTTTGGGTATAAAGCTCACAACGGAATACGGAGCCTCTCTGTTATCAGGTTGACCACGGACCACGGACCACGGACTACGCACTTCTGATTGAGTCCGTGGTCCGTGGTCCGTGGTCCGTAGTGGGGAAGTCTCATCAAATAGGTAATGTTGAATTCCCTTGGAATGAAACCCACCCGCAACAAGGACCGTTACTTTGGCGTCATGCTTTTCAATGGCAGCTAAGAGGTTCTCAGCCATGGCCTGGTCTCGGGCCTCGGCGTGTCGGTAGAAAGATTCGAAAGACAGAGGCAGTCCGTAGTCCGTAGTCCGTAGTGCGTGATTTGAATATTGGATATTCCTACGACGGACCACGGACTGCGCACCACGGACTTTCTTATACTCTTCCCACTCCTCTTTGGTTAACGAGAAATCCAGCAATTTCCCAACAAGGTAAGATTGTCGTGCCTCAACAATCAGTTCTCGCTCCTTTTCTGAGCGCGCGAGACGATCATAAGCCTCTTTCTCCAACGCATTGGCTTCTTTAAACAGCTGATCCGGCTTTATGGATTCAGAAAGAAGGACATATTGGAGATAATCCCTAAGGGAAGGATAATCGGATAGAGGAACTCCTTTATTTGAAAAAAGCTTTCTTAAGTTGCCATAAAACTGAGAATGGGGAAGTGTTCCCGTTCGATAAGCCACCCCTTGTGCCATGAGTTCTTGGGATTCGCCCTTGGTAAGAACGCGCACAAGGCGATCAAGAGCCAGGCTCCGTTCTCTCTGAACCCGGTCCCAATCCAGAGATTGCTCCAACTGCCAAGCAGACCGGAACGTTTCCACCTCGGTGGCAACACCGGATGTCCTTATTGAAAGCTCATGAAGATATTCCCCCAGGGAAATAAGTTTTTTTCGGTAAGCGGTTACCTTCTTATCAAATGTTTTTAATGCCCCGTTAAAAACCAACTCCTTTTTGTCGTTTCGTTCTTTCTCATTGGCTTTCCACTTTTTCTTATAACGTTCGATATTGGGATA
>MSYE01000127.1 GCA_002176905.1 bacterium F11
ATCAACTTGATTAAGCTTAGGTCTAAGATGTTAAACATAATGGATTTCCATCAAATCATCAGGGTGGTTGTATTCAAAGAAATCAAAATTCTTTGCATCCTCCTTTGATGGGGTTGTCCGATCGTCATTTCTTGTGAATTTCGGATTTGAGGTCAAAACAATCTGGGGACGTGCCGAAAACGTCTGAATATCGTCTAACCCAGACAGGCCCGCCATGGCAAAAAGAGCCTTCTCTCTCTGCTGTTGATAGAACCAGAAAGTATCGGTTCCAATTTTTTGGGCTTTGGCGATACGCTGAACAGAATCCACTTCCCCTCGAAGGCCAACAACAGGAATAGCTCCCTCATCTGTCACATCCAACATGGTGGACAGCAATTTCTTGGCCTGGGGTGTCATGCTTTGCAAATTCTGGGAGGGCTCAAATCCAAAGGGACCAACCAGGAATCCTTTTTCTTTGATTTGGTTCCCAATTTGGGATCTCCACTTTTGTGCCCTTCCTCTTGAAGTTGCCAATGATAAAAGATTCATGAATCCCATTAAGGGACCCATCATGGCGGATTGTTTGGGAGCCACAACAATTAGGTTTGTTGATTCAAAGGGTAGGTTAATGGCTCCCACGGTGATGGCCGCCAAAATCAACCCACCGATGGCCGCCACCGTGATTCCGGCACTGGTTGCGGCACGGATGGTCCCCCACCTTGTCAATTTTCGGCTCAATCGATTTGTGAGGGCCGCGTCATCGGTGAATCCGTATTTTCCTTGGAAATATGCGATCGTGCCCAGGTGACTGTACCGTTGATAACCCTGAGGAATTCGTGTTGCGGTTAACACCGCTCGCAAAAGAAGGTCTTTGGCCAGAGTGGGATTGTGGTTATCGTGGAATTCGGTTTTGGCTTGGTCCAAATTGTCAGCAAGATGGGCCAGCGTAATCTCATTTTGCATCAACGCCCGCCTGGGGAGTCGCCAGCGGGAGAACTGGGTTGTTGTTTGCAACGCGGTTTGGAACAATTTTTCTTTAACTTGTTCTCTCACCATCCGGCGGAGAAGCCTATTTCGATGCGGGGATAATACCGGTAGTTGATGAATCAATTCCAAGGCGTCATCGTAAAAATGAAGAGTAATAAATTTGGCAAGAACCCGATGAATTTCGGTGGCATGGCTCTTCTTCTCAATTTTAGAAATCAACTCATGGGCTTTGAACA
>MSYE01000128.1 GCA_002176905.1 bacterium F11
CATTTAGATGAACCTTTTAACCAGCTGCGATTTGATTTCCTCTATTTTCGGGCCTCAGATAGACATGTGAAGTTTAGGCGTTATGAAAGAACTGAACCTTTTGAGCTAGGACCATTTAGTCTTTTCTTGAATGATTCTCCTCGCGGCTATGTTAAACGCATCCATACTCGGAAGGGGACTTCCAAGCCATCGCGCCTTTCCTTATTTGTTACCAAAGCCAATGCGCTGCGATCGCTATTGGCTGTTGGGCTGCTTGTCATAGCCGGAGGTCTTGTTTGGGGGACCATGGGTGGGGGAGAACTTGGGTCTGTTGTTGCATCGGTTGTGCCGGCAACCTCTTTTGGAAGATTCTTATGGACCAATGACGCCATTCCCTTTTCACTAGACGAGCAAAAACGCCTCCAAAAGATAAAATTAAAACAAAACCGGTTGGTGGTTGATATGGGGTCGGTAAATTATCATGACTCCAAACAACCAGAACTTGAGCGCACGGAAGATGCGCTTCGCATTGCCCGCCTTGGATTTTCTCCTGTTATCTCGGCTGAATCGGACAGCGGTATTCTTGATTCCGGATACGACGCCCCTTTCGGCCCGTTCTGGACGGTTGGCAAAATTGGATCGAGAAGAGAAGCCATGCGCGCGATTGATCGCGGGGTTGATACTTTCATGGTAAACGAGACCCAACTTGATAAAAAAGATCCCACCTTGATGCGTGATCTTAGAGAATATTCACATCAAATTCAGAAAAATGTTCTTTTTGTTCTCGGCATGGACATTTACCATAACAAAGAGGGGGATGCGATCAAAAAAGAAATTGCACTTATTCTTCAAAACAAACCAGATGGATTGCATTTTGTAACAGAGGACTACAACAGAGATCGTGACCGGATTGCTGAAACCCTTAAAAAATATCCGATCCCCAAAGAGATTCTGGTTGGTATCACTCTAGCAGACATGGATATGAACGACAAAATCCAACCAAATCAGGTCATTGAGGATATGCGTAAAAAGGCAGGCGTTGATCTGGATTTTGTCCATCTCTATATGCCCCGCGAAAAAAATAGGCACATCTCCTTTCTTGCCGAGTTAAAGGAACCCCAACTCAAAATTCGCCCTTGGATTTCCTTCCGAAACCCCAAATTTCAAGAAGTATTGATTCGAATTGTTGGTTCTCTTTTGATTCTCGCTCTCTTTTATGCCC
>MSYE01000129.1 GCA_002176905.1 bacterium F11
CTCTAAGTAAGGGTGCCCGACAAATAGAATGTACCCTTAATGGTATAGGGGAGCGAGCTGGTAATGCTTCTTTGGAAGAAATTGTAATGTCTTTAAAAACCAGACAAGATTTTTTTCATCTGACAACAAACGTCAAAACGGAAGAAATTTACCGGACAAGTCGATTGGTTTCTCGTTTGACGGGAATGCAAGTTCAACCCAATAAAGCCATTGTTGGGGGTAACGCCTTTGCTCATGAATCAGGGATACATCAAGATGGGGTCATGAAACACAGGCAAACCTATGAGATTATGACTCCTGAATCTGTGGGGGTTCCTTCTTCTCAGCTGATTCTGGGAAAACATTCTGGTCGCCATGCTCTCGCCAAGAGAATGAAAGAGATGGGATATCAACTTTCCACCAAAGAGGTTGATGATTTATTTGACGCCTTCAAGGTTCTGGCTGATAAAAAGAAATATGTTTTCGATGAAGATATTTTAACCCTCATTGAGGATAAATCGGGCCAAACCAATGATGCTTTCAAACTGGAATATTTGCAAACAAGCTCTGGTTCGGGGGTTGTGCCAACAGCCACTATTCGAATTCAACATAAAGGAAAAATTACACAAGAAGCGGCTTGTGGAGATGGACCTGTTGACGCTGTTTACAAGGCCATTGATAAAATTACAAAGTTAAAACCTCGGCTTTTGGATTATAAACTGGCGGCTGTCTCCGGAGGCAAAGATGCCCAAGGTGAGGTAACCGTCCAACTGGAAATTAAGAAGGGAATTACTGTTCGTGGAAAGGGGGCTTCAACAGATATAATAGAGGCCTCAGCAAAGGCTTATTTGGCTGCCTTAAATCGAGTTGATCGAAAAAAGGCCATTTCCACGAAAGTGGATCCACTTCAAGAGAAGGTGTGATTGATGGTAAAGATTCCACCCAAAAGAATAGCTGAAGACAAATGGAAAATATTAATTCCCAATAGAGCCTATGCCGTTCGTTGTAATGCCAAAGAGGAAATTATCCTACGATTGGGGAGCGGAATCGGTCTTTTCTTCTCCATTGTTCGGTCCAAATCAGGAAACTTGAATTTGAATTCTCTGGATTATGAAACAGGAGATAAAACACCCCAGGATCCTTATCCAGGGAATAAAATTCTTGTGGTGGGTCGTACAAAAGACTGTGATATTAAAGCCAAGCACGCCATTGTGTCAAGGC
>MSYE01000130.1 GCA_002176905.1 bacterium F11
TGGTCTCGGCGTTCCAGATCGTTTTCATGTTGGGCCAGTTCAAGGTAAGCCCACACCCGATCCGAAAGAGACGAAAAGTGGGGTATGTCATTCCGGATGCGGAGGAGGGCCGCTGGAACCAAGTCCGAAGAGATTTCGGTGTATTCTTTGAGGACTTTCAGCGTCTGATCGTATATTTCAAAACGCCATTGAATGTCATCGATATCCCCAGCTCCCCCTAACACAACACGGATATTTTGACTGGCCAAGCGGATCCATTGGTCACGACTGTTCTCATTTGTCTCGGTTGTCTGAAATTGGCTGCTGGCACGTGTCAATCGGGAAGAAAAGTCTGAATATCGTGAAAGGTTTAGGCTTAATGATTCGATGAGTTCTGTTTCGTCATTGACCTCATGGGAAGGGGAGGGTTCTTGGGATACCGTGTGGTTCAAGGAAAGATAGGCTTTAATTCCTTCTGTATTTGTATCTTCTGTTGGATCGGATACAGAGGCAGCAAAATAGTGGTCCCAGTTGCTCTTGTTGACCGAACCGGCATTGGGAGTGCCCAGTTGGTTGGGAATCCAAGCGGCGATCTTTTCCAATTGCCTAGCGAGATTTTGCGAGGAAACAACGAAAGACATTTTTCTATTGGTTGTTCTATCAGCCTGATCCATGTCATCGTCTGGGGTCGTTACAACAGTGACCATTATTTTTCCACGCTTTTTTACAAGTTCGGTTACTTTTCTGAGAGCATCCTTTGTTGTAAGAAGTTTGGGGTCAATGGAAGAGGTTGTTGATTCTGTGTCGTAAACAGAAATCCACGAAGGGAACACGCTGGGAAAGAATAAATTCAAAATTAAATACACAAACAGGAAGATGGCAACCCCAATAAGAAGGTATTGATGGTTAAAAGCCAACAAAACGGGAAACTCCAACATCTGCGCGGTCTGTGTCATGCCATCGGTAGGTCCAATCCCTTCGCTTAGCCATCCCCATTTTTTGGAGAGGCCAACGACCACTCCACTGGCAAACAGGATGAGTATGGAAACAAAATTCCCCAAATAGTTGAAAGTCTGAACCCAATCCGAGAAAATGGGTCCATCTGGTTCTGGGCGGGCGTCTTCTTCTCTTTGCGCTTCGATGTCTTGGGTGGCGGTTCGAATAAAGAAACCAATACGGTGGCGTGTTCGCGGTTCATAGGCGGCGTAACTGGGATTA
>MSYE01000131.1 GCA_002176905.1 bacterium F11
TGTCGCGTTATCGGGGTTTCATTTTCATTGAAGAAGAATGAGGCTTTCTATATCCCCATTGGACATCGGTATGTTGGATCTCCCAAACAATTGAGTTGGGATCAACTTAAACCTTTTCTAAAAAGTGTCCTTGAGAAAGAAGGGATTTTAAAATGTGGACAAAATCTGAAGTTTGATGATGCTATTCTAAATCAGCATGGAATTACTCCAAAAGGACCGAGCTTCGATACCATGATTGCATCCTATTGTTTGGTTCCTGATCGATCTTCTCATGGATTGAAAGCCCTGTCGGCTGATTACCTATCCGAACGGATGACCCAATTTAAGGAATTGGTTGGAAAACAAAAGAATGCCTCCATTGCGGATGTTCCGATTGATAAGGCTGCTGATTACGCCGGTGCAGATGCGGAAGTGGTGTTGAGATTGGTGGACATTTTTACTGATATGCTGAAAAAAGAAGAGCTCAATAATTTGTTTGAAGAACAAGAAATGCCTCTGGTCCCGGTACTCAGAGAGATGGAGAGCAATGGAATTCTTGTTGATACACAATATTTGAATGAAGTTGAGCATAAATTTCGAAAGGAAATGGCGCGTATTGAACAGGAAATATATTCAATGGCGGGCGAATCCTTTATGTTGAATTCCACCAAGCAGCTGAGTCGTATTCTCTTCGAGAAGCTAAATCTTCCCGTTATCAAACGTACCAAAACAGGTTATTCAACAAACGAAGATGTCCTTACCAAACTCTCCAAGAAACATCCCATCTGTGAGAAAATTCTCGCCTATAGAGAATTGGCCAAATTAACATCGACGTATGTGGATTCACTTTTAAGCCTGGTTGATCCCATTTCAAAAAGGGTCCATACCACGTTTCATCAAACCGGAACCACCACGGGGAGACTGAGTTCCAGCGATCCGAATTTGCAGAATATTCCTATCCGAACTGAGCTTGGCCGAGAGATTAGGAAAGCCTTTGTCGCTCCGGCCGGGTCTGTTTTGGTATCAGCTGATTATTCTCAGATCGATTTAAGAGCTCTGGCTCATATTTCTGAAGACCCTGCGTTGATAAAAGCTTTTCAAGAAGGGGGGGATATTCACACCGCCACAGCTGCAGAAGTGTTTCATATTACTGACGCCGAGGTTACTTCTGATATGAGGCAAAAAGCCAAAGCCATTAACTTTGGGATTGTCTACGGG
>MSYE01000132.1 GCA_002176905.1 bacterium F11
GCCGCGCACAACATCCTCGCCCCAAGAATTCGATTGGATAAGGAAGACGACGTTTACCCGATGGATATTCGGTTGGGCGTTGCCTATCAACCTTACAATCGACTCCTCCTGGCTACCGATGTCAATCAAACCGAGGATCGGTCTTTAAAATTCCATTTTGGTACCGAATGGAAATTTAATGAATTAATTGCCCTTCGTGCCGGTATAAATGAAACAGAGGTCACCGCCGGAATCGGTTTTAAATTGGGAAATGGAATGATTGATTATGCCTTTGGATTTAATGACGCGGCCAGCGGAATTGACGATTTGGGAGGCTCTCATCGATTCGGTTTTCATATGAATTTTGGTGGTCTCCTCTCAGATGAAAGATCCAGTGTCTCCTTACAGAGGAAAGGAAAGAGACTTCTTTCTCAACTTTCCAGAACAATAGATGATCCCGATTTTATTCATGAAGAGGATGTCCCTGAGTTGATTGAACAAACCTTGGATGTGGTTCGGAAAAACGGTTTCGTTAAACCAGAAGATCTGTATCGCGCCAGAGGATATGTTTACTATTTACAGAAAGAATATGAGAAAGCGGTTCAAGCGTTAGGGGAGGCTTTGGACTTAAGCAAAGGAAACAAAATGACCCTAACCCGTCATCATAAATTGGCGTTGGCGGAGATGTCAGAAGAGCGAACCAAGGAAATTGTGGCCAACGCGATGCGCATAATGAAGGAAACATTCGATAAAGAAGAGTTTGAGGCAACGGTTCTTTCAGCAAAGAAAATATTGAGTTTCCAACCTGATCATGCAGAAGCACAGGCTTACCTCGATGATGCTCAGAGAAGGATCGAAGAGCCTATCTTAAGGGAGTTGCGGATTGCCAAAAAGAAAATCAATCAGAAAAAATATCTACAAGCCATGAACCACCTTCTCAAGGTCAAGGAAATGGATCCCAACAATAAAGAAGCCGCAAAATTCATGGGTTCCGCCATGACGGCCTTAAAGAGGCAGTCAAGTATGCTTTACAAAGAAAAAAATGCAACTGACAAAAAGGTATTTGAAATTGGAAAAGATCCGGTCAAGAGCCAGCAGCTCTATAGCCAGGGGCTGTTGTATTAGGCTCAAGGTAAGGTCAGGGAGGCCATCTCCACCTGGAAAAAGGCTGTGAAGTTGGATCAGGGTAACTCATTGGCCAAGAACGCGTACAA
>MSYE01000133.1 GCA_002176905.1 bacterium F11
TCCATGAACGGGTTCAAATAAGACCAAGTCATCACCATGATTTGCACCTGGCGCCACACCCAAGCCCCCAACAAGACCTGCAGCCAAGTCAGAAATAATGTCCCCATACAGGTTTGGCAAAACCAAGACATCATAAAACTCTGGTTTTTGGACGAGCTGCATGCTCATGTTATCAACAAGGCGCTCTTGGTATTCAATTTTTGGGTAATTTTTTGCCACTTCTCTGCAAACCTCATAAAAAAGGCCGTCAGTGAATTTCATGATGTTGGCTTTTGTTACGGCGGTAACTTTTTTCCTGTTGTGTTTCATGGCATATTTGAATGCAAAATGAGCAATTTTTTGAGTTCCTGTTTTGGAGATGGGTTTGATCGATATGTTGGCATCGGGGAATATTTTGTCTTTGGCCCATGAAATAATGGACTGGGCTTCTTTAGATGCATTTTCATATTCCACTCCGGCATAGAGGTCTTCTGTATTTTCTCGAACAATAACAAGGTCAATATTGTTGTACCGAGATCGGACCCCTTCATATGATTTACAAGGACGCAAACAGGCATAAAGCTCCAATTCTTTCCGTAAAGCCACATTAACCGATCTAAATCCTGTCCCGATAGGGGTGGTAATAGGGCCTTTAAGAGCCACTTTGGTTCTACGGATCGATTCAAGGACATTCTTGGGCAAAGGGGTCCCATGTTTTTTCATGGTTTCTTCACCAGCATCGACTTCTTCCCAGTTCATATCAACGCCAATGCCTTTGAAGACGTCTTTGACTGTGTCTGTCAACGAGGGACCAGTCCCATCACCACGGATGAGGGTTGCATTATGTTTTGTTGCCATGTTGGATTAGACTCCTAGATGTGCGTCAAAAATGGAGGAGAAATCTTACTATTTTTGGTTAAGGAGTTCAAAATAAAGGCTTTCTTGCCGACGAACCATGTTATCAATATCGAATTCGCTGGATATTTTGTTCTCCAAACGATGTGAAATGCCACAAGGTGAGCTATTTTCAGAGAGGATGGCAATAAGTTGCTTTGCCATCTCTTCTTTTTGTCCTTGAGGAATGAGATATCCCCCCCCAAGTGATAACAAATCGTGAATTCCATCCGTATCGTAACACACCGCAGGAATTTTTAACACCAAGGCTTCAACCAATGCCCTTGGAAGACCCTCCCAAAGTGAGGTCATTGCAAAAGCGTTTGATATGGAAAGAAGAGATGGAATATCCTGTCTCCATCCAAGAAGGTGTACTTTTCCTTCTAATCCCCATTGAATAATGAGATCCTCTAATTTTTTCTTGAGTTTCCCATCCCCGATTATTAAAAATGATACATTGTCAATTGATTTGAGAACTCTGGCAGATACCTCAATAAAATGGTCCAGATTTTTTTGGGGTTTAAATGCTCCAATTGTAACAACTACTTTATTATCAAGTGGGAGGCATAGCGCGGTTTTTAGGTTCCGAGAATTTGTATTTTTGGCCACTTCTCTGGTTTGCTGAATAGGAATCCCACTCCGAATCAATTGATATTTGGATGGGTTACCAAGCTTAATCTTGGTGGCCAGGGCCATATTGGCCTCAGACACAAAAATCAAACAATGCGTTTTTTTGGCGATCCACTTTTCAAGAAAAATAAAAAAGGCTTTGGTCCACGGTTTTTGTTGTTCATTAAATCCAAATCCATGGAAGGTGTGAATGAGAATGGGAACTCCAGCCAACCAACCCGCCAAACGACCCAAAATACCGGCCTTAGAGGAATGGGTATGCAGAATATGAGGTTTTTCCTTTTTTAATGCTGAAATCAATTGAAAAAGAACAAGAATATCTCGAAGGGGAGATATTGAACGGACAAGATTTGGGAAAAACCGTACCCGATTGTTTGCTCCTAGATCTTTAATAGCCTGTTGATCCCAATAAGCACCCTTTCCTGCCCAAAGATGGGCTTGATGTTTCTCAGCATTGAGATGGGTAACGGTGTAGAGGGTATTTCCTTGAGCCCCTCCCAATTCGAGCAGTGTTATTAGATGAACAACCTTTGTCTTCATTTTAATGCAAGCTTGGACCTTTTAATTAAATCGGTCGCCTTTTTTTCCATCCAAAATGGCTTCTTCCATAAAAGAATATTTCCACTCCCCATATCGGCCAATGGTTTGGATTCCATTTTTTGAGAAGAAATCAAATATCTTTTTTAATGCCATCTTTCTCTTGCGATCATAGATAACATAGGCATAAGGAATGGGGAGATATTGAACGACAGCAAATTTATCCTCTTTCTTTAAAATTCTCGCCTCATATAATCCTTTTTTAACCGCTGATAGTATTTGAGATTTCGTTTTTCCTCGAGACCATTTGAGGGGAATTTCGACATACATCGAACTGCATCCTCGTGGAACGGTATGTGGTGTAAAATTCATAGGGAATCCCACACGATAAAAAGGATATTTTCCCTCGGGAAAGTAGATCCATGAACGATCAGATATATTTTTTCTTCTGACCCCAATGTTGATACACATGACACCCGCATGCCTCAGATTTCCTTTGATCTTCTGAAGAGAAGGGGGTAACGATTTTATTTTTTCCCAAAAAGGAGGGCAACGGGATGGTGTTAATGAGCCGTCTGTATTTAACGATTTCACCATTAGAAAGATAGGCGAGTCGATTTTTCCAGTCAAGTTTTAGGAGAGAAACTTCCTGTCGGACTTGATGTTGATTTTTACAGAGTGCCTTTGCCAAAACCTCGATTCCCCCCTTTTTGGGGTAAAGGAATGATGCATTATATCCGAACTGCTTCTCATTGCTTTCAAGGGCCCCTTTTATGACGTCTTCTAAGTTTACTTTCGGAACAAATGATCCGCACCAGTCTGTGGTAAGAGTTGAAGCAGAGACTTGATAGAGCTTTTCATTATAAGGAATCATAAATTGTTCGGAGATTCCTCTCCCAAAAATCCGAATGGACCATTCTCGGAAATTTATGTCCCTCGGAAATTTATGTCCCGATTGGTTTCGAAAATATTGCTTCAGGAATCCCATCATGCAATCATTAACAGTTTCCTCTGGAAGTCCGAAAGTGTTTGCCTGATAAGGATAATCAGTATAAATTCCTTTAGAAAAAATAGCAGTGTTGCGGGCACATCGGAAGAATTTTCCTTTCAATAATTGGGTGATAAGTTTTTTTGTATAGGGATAATGAAGGTGGAGCAAATGCCCAGTAAAATCAAATGTGAATCCATCAAGAAAAAAGGAGCGCGCTGTTCCCCCCACTCCTTTTTCTCGTTCAACCAAGAGGCTCATTCCCTTTCTTAAGTGATAACGTGCGGAAAGGCCAGCGAGACCTCCCCCTAAAATAAGAACAGGAATTTTAAGTGCATTTTTATGGATCATTAGATTTTTGCTTTTAAAATATAAATGGTTAGAAGAGATAGAATTAGACCGGCAAAAGAATAAATTAAGAGAACTCCAACTGTATTGACCTTTGTGACAAAAAAAGCACCAAAAGAAAACAACAATGCGATGAGGAGAGTAAAACTCAATATTTGCGGTCTTTTCCAACCCAAAACTTCCAATCTCAAGGGAAAATGATCTTTTGATCCGAGGAAGGGAGAAATCCCTTTCATGATCCGCAAAGAAAAAACAAGAATTGTGTCATATAGCGGGATGGCCAGGATCAATAGCGGAGCAAACACGCTAAGATTTGTCGGTCCTTGGTAAGAAGTTCCGAGGGCTAGCGAACTGGCAACGAAACCAACGAAAAGGCTACCGCTATCTCCCATAAAAATACGAAATCGCTTTGAAAGATTAAAAGGAAGAAATCCCAGTGTGCTTCCGGCAAGAGCGGCAGCGGCAAAATTGACATAGATGCCTTCTGTCGGAAGAGAGATAAAAAGAAAAGCGAGAGCCGCAATCACAATTGTGCCTGATGAAAGTCCATCCATAATATCAATCAAATTTAATGAATTGGTGACACCAACAATCCAAAAAGCAGAAATCATCCAGGCCATCCAACTCGGATGGACAAATTTGACATGTACCCCAAATACCATTACCAAGATAGCAGCGGAGATTTGAAAAAAGAGTTTGGTTCGATAGTGAAGGCCTTTTAATTTGATGTCATCAGCAAGTCCGAGGAGAAAAATAAAACTTCCCCCAATGAGAATTCCCCTAAGTGACCGTAGTGTTCCTGTTGGAAACGTGGTTAATACCCGAATCCACAATAGGGTCATTGAAAAGGAAAGGAAAATGGCCACTCCTCCTAAGTAAGGAACCGGATGTTTGTGTGTTTTGACATCGGAATGGGGGTGATCAATAATTTTAAGAAGAAGAGCTGCTGAACGGGCCGCTGGGGTTAAGACGAGACTCAATACCAAGGAGGAGAAAAACGCAAGACCGTATAAAACAAAATTTTCAAACATCATGATGAAAGTGAAGGTGAGGGTACGGATTTTCCTTCTGGTATATATCCCAATTTGATGAGATAGGGCAAACCAAGAAGAGATGAGATTGTTAGGTGGAAGACATGAAGCAAAATAACGAAAGAAATGGTTGTCGCCCCTTCAATCCCAAGCAAACCCAACATTTTTTGGGCAAAGAATTCATATGTTCCAATATATCCGGGAGCAGCAGGGATCATTACTCCAAAACCGATACCAACCAGGAGGGCGCAACTCTGGAAGAAGGAGAGATCCAGAGAAAAAGCACGAGAGAGGATCATGATGGTCAGCAATTCAATTGTCCAAACGGCAATCGAGAGGCCACATACGATGGCGATTCTTATTGGTGTTTTGAGGAAGAGAAGGCCTTGAAGAAATCGATCCATCAAATCAAGAAATTTTGGAAGAAATCCTTTCTTATTCTTCCATATCATTCCTTTTCCTACTTTTAGGAAAATAAGGATAGATAAGATAAAAAGGAATCCGAGAACCACAAGAACAATCCCCTTTTTAAAAGGGAGATATGACTGCGGGATAACAGAACTGGCCAGCATCATAACGCCAACAAAGGTCAGGATGTCGGTTATCCTTTCAATGAAGATCGTCCCCAATACAGAACTCAAACTTATTTTTAATTTCTTTGATCCAGCAAATGCACGGGCAAATTCACCCGCTCTGGCAGGGAGAATATTGTTGATAAGATATCCAAAGCATAGGATCGGAAAAAGGGTTGGTATATTGGTTTTCTTTATAGGGGACAATATGGAAGACCATCTCCATGTTCGAAACAGGAAACTTGTTCCGTAAACAAAGATAACGGGGATGGTCCAGATCCACTTTGCTTCAGAAAACGATAGGAATACATCGTTCCATTTTAAATCCTTGAGTACCAACCAAAGACAAAAAAAGCTGACAAGAAGTCCGATAATGGCTCTAAATTTCATTTTCATGATCAATGATATAGGGTTTCTGGTCCCGGATAGAAAAGTAGAGCCTTACCATAAGCTCTGTTACAAATCCCAATAAAATTAACAAGATGGAAACAACCCCAAGTATTCCGGCCAATAATAACAAAGGGATTCGGTATGAGGCGAAACGATCGGGACCAAATTTGTCATAGAAAGCCAATCCACCTGAGAGTAGACTCAGCCCGAAAAAGAAGAAAGCGCTTCCCGAGAACAAATGGTTGGGCTTGAAAAGATAACCACTGAAAAATTTTAGTGTCATCAAATCGATCAGGACTTTAAAAATACGAAGGATTCCATATTTTGAATGACCTCTTTTTCGAGCATAATGACGAACGGGAATCTCCGTGATTTTGCCACCCCGCCAAGCACACCAAGCCGGGAGAAAACGATGCATTTCTCCAAACATCTCAATGTCTTTAATAAGAGAAGCACGATAGGCTTTTAACGTGCACCCATAATCATGAAGAGAAATTCCCGTAACCCAAGATATAATGGCGTTTGCACACCAAGATGGTATTTTTCGTGTTATCAATGAATCCTTACGATGTTCTCTCCAGCCTGAGACCACATCGTATCCTTTTTTCAGTTCCTGAATTAGGTTAGGAATATCCTGTGGGTCATTTTGGCCATCCCCATCTATCGTAACCAGAATGGGGGATTGAGCATGATCGATACCCGCAGCAAGTGCGGCTGTTTGACCGAATCTTTTCCGTAGTTTTATGACACGTATTTTCTGGTCATTTTTTGATAATTGAAGAGCTTCGGCCAATGTCGAGTCAGTTGATCCATCATCAATAATAAGAACCTCGAATGAATACGATTGACAGGATTTGCTAATCCCTTCAATGAGGGGACGTAAATTCCCTTCTTCATTCGAAGCGGGAATGATAATCGAGAGTTCAAGTTGATTATTCATTGACCGTTATCCTTTTTTTTCTTTTCGAGTTTTCCGATTAAATTATCAATTTTATTCCGATCAATCGCAAATAAAAACCGGGCATATTCTGAGGTGCCTTTCTGATCATTGTATTTGTCGTGGATAAACAAGGCTTCCCGAAATAATGCTTTGGCCTCATCAAAATACCCCTGACTCAGCTGGGTTAATCCCACTGCATAATAGGGTAACGGGGTTTTGGGCTCGAGTTCTAGCGCTTTTTTAAATTTTTCGTCGGCCATTTGGGTGTTTTTGAAATGAAAATCAATATGTCCAAACTGTATCCAGAAAGGGGCATGGTTGGGTTTTAAGGCAAGAGCCCTTTCGTAAGCCCTTATTATCATGGGGTATGGTTGTAATTTGCGATGAAAGTTGATTCGGGCCAATCTTGACCACACAAAGGGATCCCAAGGATTCCATCTTAAGGAATTGTGTAAATAGTGGATGACAACAGAAGGTATCTGTTTGGTTGAAACTGAATCTTTCTTCTCTTTTAATTTCATAAGGGCCAAATCGTACCAGAGATCAGATCGAATCGGCATGATCCTGGTCGCCTTGAGAAGTTGCCCTTTTGACTTGGCTTGGTCGGCAAGACCATTAAGCAGAAGGAAAACCGAAAATATAATTGAGAAGAAAATGGTTATAACCTTAAAAGACGTGAGTTGCATTTTTATGCCATGACGAATATGAGGAAGAATGAGTCCGAGGCATGAGGCAAATAGAATTCCGGTGAAGGGAAGATAGAAATTGAAGTTAAAAAGGGAAGAAACAAGAAAAACCACACAAACACCAAAGGCCCACTGAAGAGGCCAACTCAATTTCGAAAATTTGGGTCGGTGTTTGATAAGGGAGGTTATTCCCCAAACCAAAAGCCCAAACCCCGGGAGCCCTGTCCCGATAGCCAATTGAAGATAGTCGTTATGGGCAAATATGGTTGATTTACCATAACGAAGAAGACCCATTTCTGGTTGTTGGTGAAGGTTGTAGGCTGCTTCGAAATTGCTCAATCCATATCCCATCAGCCATCTATCCATTAAAGCCAGAAGACCGGTTTTCCAGATTAAAATGCGCCCCAGGTAGTATGTTCGAAATGATTCCGCCATCTGGCCGAATTGAATCTCAGTTATTCTCTCGATGGATTCCGGATGAAAAGAAATCCAAACCATTGAGAGAATGGCCATAATAAGCAAGGCAAGCGATGTGTTCCTTTTCTTAATGAAAAGAAGGCATGCCAAACCCGTCCCAAGAATTGTCGCACGCGATCCGGTAAGAATCAGGGCAAACGTCACCCATAAAAGAAGAAGGAAAAACAAAGCCATCTTTTTCATGTCGAGGGAGGGGTTCCCAATTATTACTAGAAAATAAATCATCCCGGCTGAAAGGAGTAGAGCACTATAGCTCGGATTTCCGACGAGAAATCCACCCTTTAGGAAAGAAGCGGGGTAGGCTGCCAATACAACAAAGGCTTCCAGACATGACAATCCCCCAATCACAATTCCAATGAGTTTCCCGATTGAAACATTGGAAAGGGTGCCAAAGATCCAAATGATTTGGAAGAAACAAAAGGCCTTGGTAATTGATATGAGATGTTTGTCCAAGGGGGCTCCACCGATAAGGGGTATCCAACACCACAAAAAAAGAAGAGCAAATGGAGCAAAAAGGAATTTTGAAATGCGGGCGTTTTCCTTATGAAAGGGCTTTATAAAATAAAAGGCAATGCTGGTAAGGAGGAATACATGAAAAAAAGAATAAGATGATTTGGCTCCTTGCAATAGAAAGGCCAAAAGAAGAGGCGATATAGCTAGAAGATTTAACGGTTTAGGAATAACTAGTCTTTTATTATTCTCGGGGTCACAAAGACCAAGAGTTCATTCCGAATTTTCCGATCCGTTTGGTTTCGGAAAAACATTCCGATAATAGGAATATCTCCGAGAATGGGAACTTTGTTTTCCCCGGTCGTATCGGTGTCATCAATAAGACCACCAATGACTAGGGTTTCCCCATCTTTAATAATAACCGTGGTTTGAGCGCTTCGAGTTCGAATGATGGGACCAGCGTCTGTGCTCTCCTGTGTTGGGAAACTGGATTCCGGTTTGATAACAAGGGTTATCCTTTCATCAGCATTAATTGTCGGGGTTACATCAAGAATGATACCCGCACTGACATTCGTGAAGGATTCCGCGACGGCGCCTGAGGCGGAAACCGTGGCCGTTCGGAAGGGGATATCCTGAACAGCTTCAATTCTTGCTTTTTCACCGTTTATGGTCACCACTTTTGGAGAGGACAAAACCCGTGCTTTACTGGTGGTCACCAGGGATGCCAATGTGGCGGCAAATAAATCATCCTTCTTCATAAATCCAAAAGTTATAGCTGCTGATGCTGGTCCAGGTAGATTTATTCCTGTCCCAGGGCCACCTGGTCCAAAAGGACCCGTTTCTTCAGGAAACCCAGTGACCCCTTCCCAAGCAATTCGACCCTCCTGGCCTCGACCCCCGATATAGCTAAATTCATCGAGAGAGCCATCCGAATTTAAATCTTCATTAATTCCTGAATATTCCCATTGGATGCCTATATCAAACCCATTATTTAGATTGATTTCGACAATTCTTGACTCAATTAGAACCTGTTTTGGTTTTTCATCCAATTTTGAAATCAACCGTTCTGATTGAGATAATCCCTCTTGAGAATCGGTAATAACAAGACTATTGGTTTCTTTTACGACTGTGATGGTTCCCTTCCTTCCAGAGGTTGACATAACAGCCTGCAGATGCTTTTTCATGGCATCGGCTTTAAGATAATTTACAGGGATAATCTTTGTATATGTAATTGCCTTTGTTTTGTCTGCCTGTAAATTATTGGGAGTGGTAATTCTTAAAATATTCCCTCCCAATTGCGTGGCCACCAATCCTTTTAGGTTCAAAATCGTTTTGAAGGCTTCAGAAAATGGTACTTTTTTGAGATGAATTGAGATCGCCCCAGAGACTTCAGGGCCAAATATCATATTGATATTGCTCGTTTCTGACATCAATCGAATCACATCTCGAATGTCGGCTCCCTCAAAATCAAGACTCACGACTTCCTTGGGTAGTGAATCAAGTAAATCCCTCTTGCGAGCAGCACGTAAACTTTTTTTCTTATTTGCCTTCTTTGCAGCGTCTCGATTCTGTGCCATTTCATTCTTCTTAAGTTGAAGAACAACTTGTGACTCTGATGTGGAGGCATTGTAATCCACCGGCCCTTTGAGGTCCAAAACAACCCGGGCAATAAGGGGATTTTCCTTGAACTGATATCCGCGAATGCGCTTAACCAGTTGGGTATTAATCTTTCTGCGTGAGAACCCTGTTTGATAAACCGTCCCAGGTATTTCTATAACCAACCTCCAGGGAGAGGAAAGTGAAAAGACATCATAGGGCATAAGTTGATTGAGATCCAGAATGACCGAGTTTCCATCAACCCGGACATCGGAGAGGACCGGAAGGCCTCCGCCTTCTGATCCTTCTTGAGCCCACGCCAGCGGTTGAATGAATAGCTGGCCCAAATAAAATGTTGTAACGAATATTCTTAAAATGCGGTTCATTAGGATTTCCCCTCCTCATCCTCTTCTGTTTCTCGAATTTTTAATTCAAATACGTCGTCTTCTTCACCTGATATGACTACCTTTTGTGGAAAAATTTTGGCTTTGTATCCTTCTAATCTCTTTCCCATAACATCAATAATGCGGCTACCGTTAATAAAATAACTCCCCGATCCTGACACTTGAAGTACAGCCGAGCGAAGGCGTGAGCTATAAATAATCCCTTTTACTTTAGCTTGATCTGGATTAAAAATTGCTTCAGGAGAATAAGCTGAGGCTTGCCCGACCTCAAGAAAGGGATCCTTGAATCGATCTCCTGAATATACATATACTGGTTTTTCTTCCTCATCTTCCTTTGGGGCGATTGCCGGTGTTTTCGATTGGGTTCTAGTCATTTGGGATTGAGATGGCATCGGTGTCCTCGATTGATCTTTTTTCCCACATGACACAAACAATATCCCAACCATTAGGAACAAAAATATTTTTAGATATGTGTTATTAACCTTTATAAGCATAAGTCTCTATATTTAATTTGATAGACAAAAGCTGCCCACCATCTATGGCGATTCCTCCCCCTTTGGGAGATAAAGTTATATTTGAAGCTTTAAAAATTCTTTCTTGTTGTCCAAGTGATGCAAGAAAACGAGCTAGGCCATGTATCGATCCTTCAAAGCTAATGTTGAAGGGAATGATCTCGAAATATTGTTGGCCGGCTGGTTTGCCCGGGTTAACATTGGAAAATTCCAGATTTTCACGAATTGCCTCGGTGGTCAAGGTTCGGATAATATTTGGCAGGTCTTTGTCTCTTGGTAATTGCTTCTCGAGAGAGCTTAACTCTGTTTGTAATTTTTCAAGCTCGTTGCGTAAGGCAGGTAGTCTTCGTGACTGCATCTCAGCTTGCTCAATTTTTTTGACCAATCCTGCGAGCTTTTGTTCCCTGGTATTGATCGTCTCTCGTGTTGGTTTAAGCAATTTCGCCCAATAAAAATATATACCGCCAATGATACAGACAACAATAACCAGCATGACTTGTTGTTCTTTTGTTAAATTTTTACCCATTAGTACACATTCTCCAGAGGCAATGCACCTTGATGACGATAATTACAGGAAATATTGAAATTCAAAGTGGCTGATCCCTCTTCTCTCCTGGAATAGTTGATGCCACCCAAATCTATATTGGAAAAATGTTTTGATTCTTCGAGGTTGGTTAGCCATGTCGCAAGCGCAAAATTGGACAGTGCTTTGGTTCGCATATCCAACGTTATCTGGCTTCCCTTTTCTTTCAAATTAATTGAGTTAACCCACACATCTGAAGGGATAATAGGTAACAGGTCCTCAAAAAGAACAGGATAAGTAAGACGACTGCGGTTTAAATTTTTAATGACATCCCTTTTGGCCAAAAGTTGCCTTTTGCTTTTCTGAATGGTCTCGATTTGGGCATTAATCGCTTTAAATTTGTTCAAATCAGCTTGTGCCTCTGAAATATCTTTCTGAAGAGAAGCAGCTTTTTGTTTTTGTATTCCCAAAAAACCAAACAAGACGATAAATAGAATAGCACCAATTGAACCAAATATTATTTGTTGTTCTTTTTTGGCTTGTGCTGCTGCGTACTCTGGTGGAAGAAGGTTTATCCTTATCATGTATCTCCCTCCCTCCGGTTGGCCAACCCCATTGCAACGGCAAAGGATGGCCTCAAGGATGGCTCGGGTAAATTATCTCCACTTAATCCCTCAAACGGATCAAAAACCTCAACATTCATATTCAGCTCTTGTGAAAAGTATCGGCTTATTCCATTAATATTAGCAGATCCACCGCAAAGAAGAATTCGATTTACTTGTCTATCGGGGTTTTGAGCCAAATAGAAATCTAGTGATCGTTGAATTTCTGCGACAAGATCTTTTAGGACCGTGACAATGGTATTTGAAATCTGAAGCGCATCTTGATCATCTTGAGCCAATGTGGCTTCTTTCTCATCAGGCGTAACCAAAATTTGACCTTTCCTTTTAAGCTTCTCGGCTTCATCGAATGAACAATCGAATATTCGTTGTAAGGATTTGTTGATGCTGTTTCCTGCTATGAATACATCGCGCACGACCCGCGAAACACCATTTTCCGTTATAATCATAGTTGTTACATTTGCGCCAATATTTATTAATAAAGCCACTTCGGCTTCTTCAGCAGCGTGATGAGTCAGGTCATAGGCTCCTTCCAATGTAAAGGCGTCAACATCTATAACCACAGGCCTAAGCTTAGCTTGTGTGAGAACCCCAAGGCGTTGGTCGATTAGATCTTTCTTTGCCGCAACCAAGACAGTCTCCATTTTTGGTTGGCCATCTTCTACAAGGTCACCCAAAATATGAAAACTGAGGTTAACCTCAGGAATCGCAAAGGGAATATAAGGCTCTGCTTCAAATTGAATGGTCTTTTTTAACTCATCAGCTGTCAGTTTTGGCAACTTTACATATCGGACAATAACGGAGTTACCACTTACTGAGATAGAAGCCGTTTTGGGGAGTTTCTTCTCTTGTGCAACAAATTCCATTACCACCTGAGATATGGCATTAAGCCGATCCTCTGGTGAGGTGTCGCTAGATGCCAGGTTAACGTCTAACTCTCGATAGGCCCAACGAACAATGTTTCTGCCCGATACCTGGACGATTTTTACTGAGGTTGACCCCATATCAATCCCCAGAACCTCCTTCGATCGGAGGATTTGAAGAGATGGCATCAACGATTTTAGTTTACTTAAGTCTGGTTTCATTCCTTACTCATAAAAAAAACGCCCAAGGATTTATGGCAAAATATTCCAACAATCCCATCACTCGGCGTTTTATCTCGATTTCCTGCATCAATTCTCTACTCTGAAGTCTATTTTCACTCTCTATCAATGTCAAGGGGATTTCAATAATTTTTTCGAACACAAATTTCACAGCTTAAATTTTAAGAAATAAATCAAGGCTCTTGGGAAAAAACCACTTCACAATTATCGAGATAAATGCTCCCAAATTTATAAAGGGACCGAAAGGAATATACTGATTTCTTTTTAGTGATCCGATTAACAAGCCTCCGATAGAAACCATTCCACCAAAGACAGACGCCAGCATTAATGTTAACAGAATGGCCTTCCATCCGAGAATAGTACCAATACCGGCTGCAAGCTTTATGTCCCCTCCTCCCATCGCTTCTTTTTTGAAAATTAACTTACCCAAGAAAGCCAATGAAAACAGAAGTCCCCCGCCTGTAACCAAACCTAGAATAGATTCTCCAACCCGGGGCATTGATCCATCAGCAGATAATAATGGGTTCAAAGGAGATGCAATGAGGCCAACAATCACAAGAAAATAGGAGGCCTCGTTTGGAATAATTCGCCAGTCAAAATCAGTAAAAGTGGTGACGATAAGTATAAATATAAAGCACCAAACAATGAGCAGGAACATCCAGCTGAGATTTTGGGTAGTCGGACGAATGGCGAAATAGGTCCCCAACCATAAAAGGCCCATCACGAGTTCAACAAATGGATATCGAAAAGAGATAAGAGAAAGGCAATGACGACATCGTCGTTTTAGATTGAAATAGCTAACGACGGGAATATTATCATACCACGATATTTTAATTTTACACCATGGGCAAAAGGATCGGGTGGGAGAAAGTATTGAGAGAGAGCGCGGCCATCGATAGACACAGACGTTGGCAAAACTTCCAAATTCTAACCCGATTAAAAAAACAAAAATGGAATCCAAAAAAATCATTTCCTATAAGAAAAAGAGGCACCCCCATTACAGGAGTGCCTCTTTTCTGGTAATTCAAGAAGACTTGATTAGTATGCGGTCCAGGCTGTTCCTTTTGAGTCGTTGTGAGTACAGTTGACTGCAACCTCACCAATGTTGGCTGTTCCTGTTGCAAAAACAAGAACTTCACCGGCTGATTCATTGGCAGTTAATGCGACTGGCTGCAATACGTACGAAGATGAGCTCAATAGAACGAACCCCGGTGTTTTATGACCAGGATGACCCTGTGAAGGAACCCTCGGTAATACGTAGCGACCCAATGCACGGGTACCACCGACGGCGGGCATGTACTTATTCCCAATTGTCAACCCATCAAACAGGTTGTTCGGGAAATCACCCTCTGTATCACTGTAATAGATACTGACAGCACTTCGAACAGCACCTAATGATCCTTTCACGGCAGACTCTTTTGATCGGGTTACGAGATCAGCGAACTTAGGAATGGCCACGGCGGCCAATATACCTATAATAGCGACAACGATCATAAGTTCGATGAGCGTAAACCCTTTTTTGGTTGAGAGTTTTTTAAGGCTCATTCGCATTTTCTCCTTTATCTTATTTTTTAATAAACCGAGTTATTAAACCGGTTTACTAGACAATGATAGTTTATAGGCCTGTTGTAGCAATGTCAACCAATTTCTTGGGAAAAATAACGTACAAATTTCTATGGAAATTTTCAGCTGATATTGGGCTGATAAACAACAATGTTTCTATGTTCCAATATTCGACTTGTTTTATTGCGTAGAAAATTCTTGAGGACTTTCACACCATGTGTATTGAATCCAAATCGGTTTAATCCCCCCAATCTTGTTACCTCTCCATTATTAATAAGGAGATGTGTAAATCCTTGATCTTGTAGTAATTTGCTTAGTTCTTGGGAATTGGCTTGTGAGTTGCACCATTTTGCAAGTTGAGAGGGTGCAAAGAGATTGGTACCCAGATAGTTACATTTTAAATGAAAAGTCCTTTGCTCTCCGAGAAGGATGATTTTTTGGTTGGAATTGAGAGATGTGTTCAACCAGTTAAAAACGGGATAATAAGCCAGCCGTCTGTTTAAATAATCCTCTTTCTTTTCAAAACCCAAGGGTACAGAAAAAGGTTGTAAATCTCGGCTTATAAAAAAGTAAAGAAACAGGTTTGATAGAACCAAGGGAATAACAAATAAAGAAAATAATATTTTGGAATAGTTAATTTTCAATTTACTGATAGTAAATAGAGAGAAACAAGTTAACAACACAAAAATTGGCAAGCCTCCCATCAAAAACCGCAAAACTGGTTTTGTCCAGAGCCAAACAACAAAGTGAAGAGCCAAATAGATATATAAAAGTCGATTGTTTTTGTTTTTATTAAGGGAAAGGAGACCTATCGGGACAAGGCAAAGAAAAAGAGGCCACCCAAAATCTCCCAGTACGTAAAAACCGCCTCCATAACGAAGGGTTTGTGTTGCCATGGTCCAGGGGGCTTGGACAAGTTGAACGAATATCGAGCTTTGATGATCATATTCCGTGAGCATACGGAAATAGGAAGAGGCCGTTTCATGCGTCCAAGATACTTCCCCTCCGATCAGATTATAAAGGAAAGGAAAAACCGGGTTTCCAATTTCAATAGTGTTTTTCAACAGCCAGGGCCCAAAAAACAGGATTGGCCCCAAACACAACCATCCAATAGATTTTTTTGTTTCATTTGGTTTTCGCCAAGAGGTTGAGACGAGCAAAATAAAAATAATAGCCAGTGTTATCCCGCCTGTATATTTAACAGAACAGGCAAAAGCACCAAAAAGGCCAGCGAGAAATAGTTGTTTGGAATCCCAATGGTTTTCCTTCCCCACGATAAAACTTCGTAAGGCCAAAAATGAAAAGAAGGCCAATGGGATTTCAATGTATCCCCCAATGGAAAGAAAGAGAACGGAAGGCATTGTCCACCAAAGAGCAAAAGCAAGAAAACCCCAAGTTCGATTGGTCATATTTCTTACCCAAGAATAAAGCCCCAGGCTTATTGAGAATGAGCAAAACCAAAGGAACAGATTGATACAGGTTTCTGGATCAGGAAAACCTGCCAAAATGAAAAGAAAAATCATCTCTGCGAGAGCTGGAAAATGAGAATAGAGGTTAAAAGGAATCGACTGAATTCCTCCTTTTTCCAAATAAAGGGCAGGCAGAGCCAAGTGGTAAACCAGCGAGTCATAATATGTAATGGGTGAAAAAGCTGTGATAAAACTTGGAATAATCCCGATGGATGCAAAAAGAAGAATTAGAAAATCCCACCCTGAAAGGGATGGGCACTTAAATCTTAATTTTGGGATGAAACGAGACCTAAGAGCCTTAAATCGAACCATGGGAAAAAGAAAAAAAGCAACGGAGAGAATTTTTAATTTTATTCCTAAAGTAAATGGAATGATCCATCCAGCAAGAAGAACCATTGTGCCAAGTAAACCCACGCCTAAACCAAGAGAATATAGGAGATCCCATATTTTATTTTGATCGTTGTTCTTGCGTTTGGGAAAAAAACCAAAGAAATGCAGTAATTCTGAGCCCAAAAAAGTCATGGACAGGATAAAAACCAAAGAGAACCCAACGGAGACAAGTTTGGAAAGGAAACCTGGTAAAGGGTACTGGTGGAAGTAAACCCAACCAACGGAAATCAAGAATATGGAATACGGAATAAGGAGAATATATTCCCAATTCTTATTTTTTGGCCGCAAGATTTTCGAGATTTGTTTGACCAAGGCCTGTTTAATGGCCTCCAGCAAGACCACCGAGCTCAAACATGGGCATGAACATGGCAATCACAATAAAACCAATCACGACTCCCATTATAACGATAATAATAGGCTCAATCATTGATGTCAGGCCTTTTACGGCAGCATCGACTTCCTGGTCATAAAAATCTGCAATTTTGGAAAGCATCGCATCCAAATTTCCTGTTTCTTCTCCAATTGCCACCATTTGAATCACCATGGGGGGAAATATTTGGGATTTTTTCAAGGGAGCGGCGATCCTTTCTCCCTCTTTAACTGATTCCCGAGCACTCATAATGGCGATTTCGATGAGTTTATTTCCTGACGTTTTGGCAACGGTCTCAAGAGCTTGAAGGATAGGAACACCTGATTTAATCAATGTTCCAAAAGTGCGTGTGAATTTTGCGACAGCAACTTTTTTTAACAAAATACCGAAAATCGGAACTTTCATGATCAATCCATCAATATTGCGTTTTCCCCCTTCTGTTTTTCGATATTGTTTAAGAGCGATAAAGAGCACAACAGGTGTTGCCAATACAACATACCACTGGTTTCGAAGGAAATGGGAAAGATCAATCAGTATTTGAGTCATTCCTGGTAATTCCGCTCCAAATCCTTTAAATATTCCTTCGAAGGTTGGGATCACACCGACAATCAAGAAAAAGGTCACACCCGCAGCAATGGTAGTAACAACAAGAGGATACATAAGGGCACTTTTTACTTTTCCTCTCAAATTTTCAGCTGCTTCGAGGTAAGCTGAGAGACGTTCGAGAATGACATCCAAGATTCCTCCCACCTCTCCTGCTTTGATCATGGAAACGTAAAGCTCTTCAAAAGCAGAGGGATGTTTCCTCAAAGCATCCGTTATGGACAATCCGGACTCAATATCTTCCCTCACATTTCTAACTATTTCCTTAAAGTGTTTGCTTTCGACTTGTTCCTCGAGAATGGTTAGACCTTGGACAAGCGGAACTCCGGCAGAGACCAATGTTGAAAGCTGACGAGAGAATAGAACCAACTCTTTTGATTTAACTTTGGGTTTAAATGGGCTGAGTGCCTGGAAGATTTCGGCAAGAGATTTGGATGATTCATTAACCTCAAGCGGTACCAATTTTTGACCACGAAGCTGATCCATCGCTGCTTTTGTGTCCGGGGCTTGAATTGTGCCTTCCGTAATATTTCCTGTGGCAAGTTTGGCTTTGTATGCAAAAGAGGGCATATGTCAATTCTCCTGTGAAAATTTACGAGGCATTAGGCACTTCTGGCCCGTATATTGGCAGCTCGTTGGGACAAATGGCGATTCAATTCCTCTTGATCGAATGAATATTCTAATGCAACTTTTTGGGAAATTCGTCGGCGATTAATAAGATCTACCAAAGATTGATTCATGGTTTGCATCCCATGTTTGCCACCGGTTTGCATGAGCATGGGAATCTGTTCGGTTTTCCCTTCTCGAATTAAATTTTTAATTCCTGCTGTATTAATAAGGACTTCGGTTGACAAAACACGACCTGTCCCTGATATATGAGGAAGAAGAGTTTGTGATATTACAGACTGCAAAACAAAAGATAATTGGTTTCGTATTTGTGCTTGTTGGTGGGCAGGGAAGATATCAATAATGCGGTTCATGGTCGAAGGAGCGTCATTCGTGTGCAGCGTCGCGAATACCAAGTGGCCTGTTTCGGCAATGCTAATTGCCGCTTGGACTGTTTCCAAATCTCTCATTTCACCGATCAGAATAATGTCTGGATCTTGTCTCAGAATATATTTCAGTGCTGCCGAGTAGGTTTGCGTATCCTGACCAACCTCTCTCTGATTGACAATACATTTTTTATGTTGGTGGATATATTCAATGGGATCTTCAATTGTTATGACATGTCCCGATCTGTTTTCATTCAAGTAATCAATCATAGAAGCCAAGGAGGTCGATTTCCCTGATCCGGTTGGACCTGTCACAAGAACAAGTCCACGGTTGGCCTTTAAGATTGTATAGACGGCTCCCGGGAGCCCCAGTTCTTCAAAGGTAAGAAATTGAGACGGAATCGAACGAAGGGCGGCAGCAACGCTTCCTCTTTGTCTAAATACATTCATGCGGACCCGTCCAACCCCTTTGATACCAAAAGAGAGATCCAATTCATTTTTTGCTTCGAAGGTTTGTCGCTGTTGATCTGTTAACAATGAATAAATGAGTCTTTGACAGACGTCGGGGGTTAACTTCTCAAAGGGAGTGTGAACCATCAATCCATCAATTCTTAGCATCGGAGCCGTCCCGGTTGTCAAATGCAAATCGGAGGCTCGTTTTTGAACCATCATTAAGAGAAGATCGCTCATGCTAATCATAGTTTATTCCTGTACATCAACTTCAGAGATAGTTACCCGAATAACTTCAGAAAGAGATGTCAACCCGGCAAAGAGTTTCTTCACAGCAACTTCTCTTAAGGTAGATACTCCGGTACGAGCAGATGCTGTTCGAATTTCGTAAGGAGGCGCTCTTTTTACAATCAGTTGTCTCATTTCTTCGGTAATTTCAAGGAGTTCATAAACTCCAATTCGTCCTTTATAGCCTGTTTTACCACAATTGTCACATCCTGTTCCCTTAAAAAGTCGAACTTTTGAGTTGGGATCCAATTTCAATGACACACCCAAACTCTTCAGTTCTTCTGCAGGTACCTCATATGGGGCTCTACAAGAGGTGCAAATTTTTCTTAAAAGGCGTTGAGCTATAACAACCCGGAGAGTAGCGGAAATGAGAACTGGTTCAATCCCCATGTTCATCATTCGAATAATGGTGCTCGCCGCATCGTTGGTGTGGAGGGTGGCAAAAACCAAATGTCCCGTTAGAGAAGCATTCCCGGCAATCTCCCCGGTTTCTTTATCTCTTATTTCTCCGACCATGATTATATCCGGGTCTTGCCGCAAAAATGCCCGTAATCCGCTTGCAAAGGTCAAACCAATTTCTGGTTTTGCTTGAACTTGATTAATACCAGATATTACGTATTCGACGGGATCTTCAATTGTGATGATATTGACATCAGATTTATTGACAATGGAAAGGGCGGAATACAAGGTTGTTGTTTTTCCTGATCCTGTTGGTCCGGTCACCAGGATAAGTCCATTTGGAGCCGAAATCATTTTCTTGAAAATATTCATCTCCCGTTCATCGAATCCCAATTTTTCAAGGTCCAATTGCAAGCCTTTCGGATCCAGCAGTCGGAGCACCACTTTTTCGCCAAAGACAGTAGGAATCGTCGATATTCTGATGTCGAGCTCTCGCCCTTCAACATGAATTTTTGTCCGACCATCCTGGGGAATGCGACGTTCGGATATATCCATATCTCCCATCACTTTTAACCTGGAGATTAACGATGCTTGAATTTTCTTCGGAGGTGAAGGTTGTTCTTGAAGGACACCATCAATTCGGTACCGAATGGATAATGATTTTTCTCTTGGCTCGATGTGGATATCGCTGGCTCCTTTGGAGATGGCCTCACCAAGGATCATGTTGGTCAGCTTGATGGCGGGGGCTCTTTCTTGTTCTTCATCAATCTCGAATATGCTGTCTTTAATAAAATCAACCGTCGGAGCAGCGCCAATGGCTTCGAGGTCCATCTGATTCATGGACTCTTTTATTTCATCTGATGTTTTTTTCTTCTTCTTCTTTGTGTAATACTTATCAATGGCCGTTTTAATATCACTATCAGAGGCCACGACCATCCTGATGTCACACCCGGTTAAAAGCTTTAGGTCATCCGTTGCAAAGACATTTAAAGGATCTGCGATGGCAATTGTTAGGAGGTTCCCCTCTTTTTTGATAGGGACCAACATCTGATTGCGGGCAATGGTATCTGGTACCGCTTTGATGGCTTCTTGTGGAATATCCCCATATTCCTCAAGCGATACATATGATACTCCTGATTGTTTTCCCAATATTGCCAAAAGGACATCTTCAGAAAGGAATCCCAATTGAATTAAGATGCTTCCGAGTTTCCCCCCTTTATCCTTTTGTTCTTTGAGGGCTGATTCCAATTGTTCATCGGTGATAAATCCGAGTTCAACAAGATAATCACCCAACCGTTTTCGTGTTGTATTAAGATATCGAACGCCCATTTAGTTTAACCTCATAACCAGGTCACTCAAACATTCTGCTGTATCAACAATTTCTTGCACCGTACATCCCCGGGACAGATCGCTTACTGGTTTTTCAAGTCCCCATAACAAGGGACCTGCAACCCTGGCCCTTGAAAACCTTTGTACAAGTTTATAACCAATATTGCCGGATTCAAGTGTTGGAAAAATAAATACGTTTGCCTGACCCGCCACAACCGAGTCCTCTACTTTCTTAATTTTGGCCACAAACTTGTCCAGAGCGGCATCAACCTGAATTTCCCCATCGGCCAAGAACGTCGGATTATGTTTATGAAACAACTTCTTGGCTTCCTGAATCCGGTCCACCAATTCGTCCTGGGCACTCCCATTTGTTGAAAAAGACAAGAATGCCACCCGGGGTGGTTTTCCTGTATAAAAATGATAAGAATCTGCGGCCCCTTTGGCAATAAGAGATAATCCACGCGGGGATGGTGCAGGACTAACAGCACAATCGGCAAACAGGAAGGGGGTATGATCCGATGAGTGTCTTTCACTCGTTTCAATTAAAAAGTGTCCTGCTACCAACCTGTTTCCTCTCTTTGGCCCAATACAGCGTAAGGCCGCTTTTACCACTTCAGCCGTTGGTCGAAGCGAACCCGCTACCAAACCATCAATCTTGTTGGTTAACAAATGACCTATGCCCTGATAGAGGGGATCGTTCAACTGCAACCGCACTTCGTCCAAATCTACCTTGAATTTACTTTGTTTTTCCATAAGTAATTTCAAGAGTTGATCGTGACAATCATCATCAATCGTAAGGAGGTGTTCCGAGGGAAGCTTTTCTGTCTCGGTATCACCGGGAAGTGATCCCTTGATGGTATTCAAACCTATCAAAAAAGGTTGAATATAATCTAGTTTCTTAATTATGTGAAAAGCTTCTAAGATCCGCGGATCAAGAACATCTATGAAACCGATACGGGGTTTTCTAGAAAGGACCTTGTGTTTATTTCTGAGCCAAAAGGAACTAAATTCTCCCACACCAGCAATTTATCCCCATTATGGTTTGATGTCAAGATTCACACCAAATTCCTATTTTGGACTATTTAAGGTCCGGAAATTTCTTAAAAAGAGCGTTGATAACCGGTTTGGGTAAAAAGGAGCCCAAATTCCCCTTGTGACGAGCAACCGCCTTGATCATTGATGATGAAAGATAGACATATTTTTCATCGGGCATAAGATAGACCGTTTCAATATCTGGAGCTTGATGACGGTTCATTAATGCCATCTGGAATTCGTAGTCAAAATCGGAAACCGCCCTCAGCCCCCGAACCAGGGCATAAGCTTTGTTTTTTTTGGCAAAACGAACCAATAATCCTTCAAAGGATTCAACTCTGACAGGACATTTAAAATGACAATTAATGAGCGATTTGTTTATGAGGTTAACCCTATGAGCTGCATCGAATAGGGTTTTTTTTGTGGGGTTTTCAACTACGCCAATGATGACCTCATCAAATAGAATCGAAGCCCGATGTAAGATATCAAGATGACCGTTTGTTACAGGGTCAAATGTTCCAGGATAGATTGCCAAGCGTTTCTTTTTAAGTGCCATTTTAATCCTCATCCAACGTTTGATAATTTAATTTTATAACCAAATTTATCATTAAGTGCGGAGTTTAAATTTTGAGAACTCTGCATGGTCATGAGC
>MSYE01000134.1 GCA_002176905.1 bacterium F11
GTCTCTTACATAACTCCCTTCACCAGGAAACTGCACATCACTCTCCGGCACATCCTGATCCATAACAAAACTCGACGTCGCCAACCCAACCGACATGTTCCCCGCAGTATCATACGATCGTGCATTCACCCGATACCGCGCATCTGTCCCCAATGTCATTGTGCTATACCAGTTCGCCCAACTGTCTGTTGTCACCGCATTAAACCACGCCGTGTCTCCGTCATCCAAATCAAATAACCCGTTCCCATTGTTGTACCACTTCACCAAATCAACCGATCTCACCCGCACCTCTACTAAGTTCACACCCGCCGGTCCATTGTCTCCTGTTGCCCCTCTCACCGCCGGTCTCCCGTTTACCAACGTCATTGTCGATATCCGTGGGTTCACATCATCCCCAGGCGCCGGATCATTCGGATCATGGATCGAAACCGTCGGTACTCCCAAATCAAATGTGAATGTCGAACTCACCACATCACTCTCATTGCCCGCTTGATCTGTTGACTTTACCTTCACCTTATACGTTATGCCTGTTACCCATGTCGGCGTTGAATTCGTTGATTGCCATTCCTCACTCCCACTATCAAATGGTGCATTCTTCGCACTCGCCGCAAACCAATACGATCCAACCTGCCATCCGCTTCCATTCCAGAAAAAGTCTTCAAATGCGCCTCCACCCGTAGAAACCGATACCTCAACACCTGTTACAAACGTCGCACCATCACTTGATCCACCAGAGATCACATCCAGCGCCCGCTCATAATCCGCATCCGGATCCGCCAAACTCACCGTCGGCTTCACCTCGTCATATTTGAATGTCTCGCGTTCATCCAAAGTCTGTGTCCGTACGTTACCCGCTCCATCCGTTGTCCGCAACACAATCGAATACACGTTCCCTTGCGTTAACGCCGGTGCAATGTCATGCGTCCACGAATCAGGTGAACCTCCGGTGTAGGTCGTTGTGCTCATGTACGTACCAGGATCGCCTAAGTTCCCACTAAAGCTCACTCCGTTGTACCAGCTCCCTGCCACCCCACCACTATCCGATGAGATCGCAATCTCTACCAACGTGATCCCAGACGGATTATCCTCCGCTGTCCCGTTGATCGTCGTCTGACTCCCATTCATGAAACTGGTCGGGAAGGTCACGGTTGCTGTTGGCACTTGCACATCATAGGTAATGGTTCGC
>MSYE01000135.1 GCA_002176905.1 bacterium F11
GGTTAAAAGACCCAGCAAGAAAACACCGAGGAGAGAACCAAAGGTGATACCCCCAATTTTAAAAGCCCACCACAAAAATCCCGATAGATAACTAAAAAGATAAGCCAATATTCCAAGAACCAACCCAAAGAATACCACCATCACCCGTGACACAATCAGGTAATGTCGATCTGGTTGATTCTGTCGAATCAGGGGTTTGTAAATATCGGTAACAAAGGAAGCGGTAAGAGAACTTAAGGGGGAATCAATACTCGCCATAATAACTGAAGCCAACACGCATCCGCGTAAAAACGCCGGCATCTGAAAATTGGCAAAATGAGAATAGATATCATCTATTTTATCTGGGAGGGGCAGGTTGGGATTTTGTTGATAAAAAGCATACAGTCCGCTCCCAATGACCAAGTAGATAGACAAAACCCCCAATCCAACAAGAGGGGTGGCCAAGGTTGTTCGTTGGCTTTTCTTTGTCGATTCAGCAGTCAGAAGCCGTTGCATCAACTCATGATCGGTTCCATAAGCCGCCATGGATCCAAAAAAACCAATCAAAATTGCCAACCAATAAATATTGTGTTGATTGAAGATCGCTTTAAAAAATCCGGGTTCTGAGAGTTTGGGTCCCCAATTGATCACTTGAAGTTTTCCCGCCTCTCCCGCGGTTTTAAAAATTCCCATGAGGCCGCCATCGACAACGGTGGAGAGAAACCACAAAGTCCCAAGCCCTGCAAAGACAAAAATTGTGGTTTGCCACACATTGGTCCAGATAACAGCTTTGATACCACCCCAACTGATATAAATAATGGCAACGATTGAGAACAGAATGATTGTTGGAACCAAATCCCAACCAATCAACAAACCCACTGCCATTGCGGCAACGGTGAGGCGAACCCCTGATCCCAAAAGGCGGGTTACAAAGAAAAAGCAAGTAGCGGTGTATTGGGTTTCCGGACCGAACCGGTGTTTAAGGTATTCATAGATGGTGGTGCAGTTGTATTTGTAAAAAGCTGGAATAAAAAAGCTGGCAATAAAAAACCGTGACGCAAATGAACCAATAAAAAATTGAAGATACTCCCAATTCTCTTTGTAGGTTGTGGCCGGTACCGAAATAATGGTTACCGCACTAATTTCGGTCGCCACAAAGGATAGGCAGGCCGCCCATCCCGGAATGCGACGTCCACCCAA
>MSYE01000136.1 GCA_002176905.1 bacterium F11
AAAATTGGCTTGGGCCAAAAGGAGATGGAAAAGGTGGTTGATATTCCACCCGGATTTGTGCGACTCATGCTTTCTCCAAATGAGAATAGAATTCTGGGAACGCGACCTGATGATAATCTATGGATTTATTAGAGGTAGCCAAAATTCAAGAGGGCCATCTCCATATTGATCGAAAACCGATGGATCTCATTAAGATTGTAAAAAAAGAGCTGGAGGACTGGTATCCCGCTGCAAAAGCCAAAGGCATACACCTTCAATATGAAGGGGACGACCATCTTAAGGGGGAATTTGATGTGGATAAAATGAGGCACAGCATTTCCAATCTAATTTCAAACGCCATCAAATATTCCGATAAAGGTGTTATTAAGGTTGAGGTTCATCACCTTTCAAATCAAGCCCATTGTTCGGTTTCAGACCAGGGTCACGGAATCCCCAAAAAGGATCTCAACCGGATATTCGACCGATTTTATCAAGACAAAAGAACAAGCAAGGGATCAGGCCTTGGACTAACAATTGCCAAAGCCTGGGTCGAAGCCCATGGGGGGAAAATCTGGGCCGAATCCGAAGGGGAGGGGAAGGGAACGAAGGTCACCTTCACGTTGCCAATAGGCTAACTATGCTACAGTCATTGACGAATTATTTTCAATACAACATACAGGGACTCATTAATTTTGGGGCTGGATCTTTAAGTCTTTCTGTTGGTCTTCTTGTTCTTCTTAACGACTTTAAGTCAAAACTCCACCGTTCCTTTTTTCTTATTTCGTTAACGGGTTCTATTTGGCTACTCACCTACAGCATGATTTATATGGTTCAAGATACCGCTCATGCTTACTTTTGGTTGGGGGTTGGGTATCTGACCGGTGTGTCTTTTATTTCTCCTAGTGTCTACCTTTTCAGTGTTCGATGGACCCATCAGAGAATAAAACCTTGGTTAATTCCTTTTTCATACATAACCGGCTTGATCTTGGGACTAACAATGTTTTTATTTACAGAAGAAATCTGTGGTTTTCGGCCACATTCCTGGGGCCGATTGAATTCCTATGGTGAAACGTTGTTCAGCCGAATTTATCTTGTCTTTTTTATTACACATTTCTTTTCCTTTGCCTCGATGGCCTTCTGGTATATTTTCCAAGCGTGGAGGAAAGCGGCCTCACCTAACGACAAGATTCAATAT
>MSYE01000137.1 GCA_002176905.1 bacterium F11
CGATGGTAAAACTATCCTCTCCACCAACGTTGCTGGGCCAGGTTAGGGGTTGCCCTCCTGAATTCACCGTATAGTCCTGTCCGATGGTAGCGTTGCCCCCGGAAACGGAGAAGCCCAATCTCACCTCGTCTGTGAGCACGCCCGTTCGGTTAACTTTAATTTTGATGCGGCCCGTTGATTCGATAACAGAGAAATCGCTCTGTAATTCCAATTGGCTTCCCGACGGAACCGGATCATCGCTGGTGATGGTGACCACAACTTCCGTATCATTGGGATCCTCAAAAGAGGATCCACCCACGGGATTTGAAAATGTGACCTTGAAACTTTTATCAGCTTGATAAACAGGGAATTCGATAATATCAATTGAGAAGTCTTTGTCTGTCCCATCTGTATGGGGCCAAACCAAGGTTCCGGATTGGGGGTGTGGAACATAGTCTGTTCCTTCCACGGCTGATATGGGTTCAACCACATAGTCTAGAAACTGCTGATTCAACGTTCCACTCCATCGTTCCACTATGATTTTAATGGTTCCCGTTGAGTCAAGAACGGTAAAATCATCTTGTAGATGGAAAACACCATAAGGATTGGCTGTATAGCCGGCGTTGACATCGAGAATAATAAACTCCTCAATTTCATTGGGATCATTTCGCCCTTTGGAATTTCCTGTGGTATCCTTTACTCTAATTGTGAAAGATTTCCGGCCTTTATCATTGGGGACGCCGTCATTAATAATATTCAAGGAGTGCTTAAATATCTTGTCATCTTGAGGGGGGAAAGAAGGATTAAGCTCTCTTACTAAGGGATCATTGTTGATAAAATCAACCCCTTCTTCCGCTGATCCATTGATTAATTCCAATGTTAACCTTTCAAGGACAGCATCACCTTTTTTCCACAGGATTTGGGCATCAATATTTCCAACATCTTCGTTAACCCAGTCAATGTCTTTCACAAAATTGAACTCCGAACCGGCAACACTTTCGTCATCTTGGAAAACAAGTTCGTATGTCTCGGGAGAAATTCTCGTGATATTGCCGCTGGTTGTGCTGAGAAAGATATCCAAAGAAACATCCCCAAGAGCGAAGTCGTCATCGATACCGGTAAATTTGATGGTTCGGTAAGTCCCATCGTTAATTCCCCAGCTCATGAATCTTGATCCATTCATTG
>MSYE01000138.1 GCA_002176905.1 bacterium F11
ATTTCGACTGCGTGTTTCGGATGAGGAGAACACCGTTTTTAATGAGATTCAAATACGCGTCTATCCGGATTCCGGCCCCATCCCTCCAAATCCGAATCCAGGTGAAAAGAAAAAATACGACAAGGTTCTGGATCTGACGCAAATGGAATATGTCGAAATTTCGTGCGCAGAGGAGGTGACCATCCACAATCGAAATGGAGACAAGATCGCTACCCTCAAATGCGAGGGAGCCACGCAAACCGGACAGGATCCTCTTGGGAAAGCCATCTGGAACGGAGAAAACATTGAAGGGAAGGTCATTGCTGCTGGAACTTATATCACTAAGGAAAAAAACGAAACCAATATCCGCAAAGTAACGGTCATAAAATAAAAAAGGAGAGAAATTGTCCTTTATGAAGAAATGGTTAAAGACGGTTTATTCGAACGCTTTAATTGTTGTTCTCCTTGGGGCCTTTCAATCCGTTTCAGCGGGCGTCTTTCCAGGTTCGAATTGGGCTGAAGCCACTCCGGAATCGCAAGGAATCGATTCCACCAAACTCGATGCCGCCATGACGTATTTAAAAGGAGAATGCGGTCGACACGGTGTCACTCAAACCGTGGTCATAAGAAACGGCTATATGATCTGGAAGGGAACAGACACCGAAAACAAACACAATGTGTGGTCGGTCTCCAAATCCTTTACCAGTACGGCTTTGGGCCTTTTGATCGATGAGGGAAAAGCCACCCTGGATACAAAGGCCAAAGATTTTGTCGGCATCCTCTCTTCCACCTATCCCAATGTCTCCCTCCGACATTTTGCGACTATGACCTCCGGATACAATGCCAATGGTGGTGATCAAACGTCGACTCCCTTTGAACCATCCAATTCTCTCTTCTCTCCGGGAACCAAATTTGAATATTGGGATGCCGCCATGAATCAGTTTGGAAATGTCCTCACCCAAATTGCGGACGAACCTCTTCAAGATCTTTTTAAACGTGAGATTGCTGATCCCATTGGAATGAATATGGCGAATTGGAGCTGGGGAAATTGGGGAACCCTTGATGGACACCTGGTCAATGGTGGGGCGGGTAACAAATCAAAAGGAATCCATATTACCACACGAGAGTTGGCCCGCTTTGGCCTTCTTTTTCTTAACCGGGGTCAATGGGATGGACAACAAT
>MSYE01000139.1 GCA_002176905.1 bacterium F11
CCCTCACTTCCCGCCTGATTGACCGATCTATTCGTCCCCATTTCCCAGAAGGACTTTTTCACGAGATTCAAGTCGCCATGATTTTGTTATCTGTTGATGAAGAGAATGATCCTGATATGTTGGCCATGATCGCCGCCAGTTCTGCCATAGGGCTTTCTCATATTCCTTGGAATGGGCCTGTTGCCGCTGTTCGGATTGGAATGGTCGAGGGACAATTTGTTGTTAATCCCGGACCTCAAGAGCAAGAGGGGTCAACCATGAATCTTGTTGTGGCCGGTCGGAAGGGATCCCCTGTGATGATTGAAGGAGGGGCTCACCAAATTCCCGAAGAAAAGTTATTAGAAGCCCTCGACCTTGCTCAGCAGAAAATTGATCAGCTCTGTGATTGGCAGAGTGCCTTAATCGAAAAATATGGAAAAGAGAAGTTCAAATTTGAACCCGTATCTTTGGATTCCACCATTCGAAAAGAGATGGAAGATAAGGTTGCGGATAAATTGAAATCTGCACTCCGGGTACCAGAAAAACTTGAAAGGGAAGATGCCATTGCCATTCTTAAAGATGAGGCAATGAAAGAGTTGGAAGCCAATTATCCCGATCAAATTTCTTTTGCCCCCGCCCTTCTCGAAGACATTATTTATAACGAAGTTCGACGAATGATTTTGGAAGACAATGTTCGGCCTGATGGAAGACCTTATAATATTGTTCGTCAACTAAGCATGGAAACGGGGGTTCTCCCTCGAACGCACGGGTCGGCCCTTTTTACCCGGGGACAAACGCAGTCAATGGTGACAGCGACGTTGGGGACGCCGGCGGATATGCAGATCATCGATGATATTCTTGGGACCTATAAAGAAAGATTTCTCTTTCATTACAATTTCCCAGGATTCTCGACGGGAGAAGCCAAGCCAGAACGGAGTCCCGGTCGACGCGAAATTGGTCATGGTGCTTTGGCGAGACGGGCTCTTGAGCCTCTTTTGCCAACAGCCGATGAGTTCCCTTATACGCTGCGGATAGTTTCGGATATCATGGAATCAAATGGATCTTCCTCAATGGCGTCGGTTTGCGGAGGAAGCTTGGCCCTGTTTGATGCGGGTGTGCCTTTAAAAGAGGCTTGCGCTGGAATCGCGATGGGACTGGTAAAGGAAAATGAGAAAG
>MSYE01000140.1 GCA_002176905.1 bacterium F11
GGATTTAAGCTTGAGCAAAAGAGGAACGGTCACTCTTTTGTGACCGCTGAGAAGGGAGAACGTTACGCCATTCGGCTTCACAATCCCCTTCCTGTTCGGGTGGCGGTCAATTTAACGGTGGATGGAATTAACACCATTACCGGCAAACCCAGTGGCATCTCAGATGGATCCAAATGGATGATCAATCCCCATTCCTATATCACCATTCGTGGTTGGCAGGTGGATGGAAAATCCTCTCGGCGGTTCTTCTTTACGGACAAACCCAAATCCTATGCTGATTGGCGAAGCAAGGATTTTGACAAAGACTTAAGTCTCAATTGCGGTGTCATCGGAGCGGCTTTCTTCTGGAACAAAAAAGAATTGCAACGCTACTATGACAACCATCCCACCTATGTGTACACACCAAAACCCACCAGATTTTCCTATGGACTGGGTAGCAGCTGTGAGAAGAAAGCCACAAGGAAAAACAAGGCATCCGGAAAAAGCAGGTCAAAATTGGAAGAAGAACCAGGCCAAGCGGATGATCAACAAGCTGGAACAGGTATGGGGGAGAAAGAATCTCATCCTGTCCATCACGTGAAATTCAAATACGACACAGGGATGTATAAGGTGTCTCAAGCAGTCTTGATTTATTACGACTTTCCCACCACGCCCTCGCCCAATCCGTTTCCGGGGATCAGTTACGCACCGGAGATGCCGTACTGAAGCAAGTCCGTGGTCCGTGGTGCGTAGTCCGTATATTTGAAAATTATTGATTTACTACGGACTACGCACTGCGGACCACGGACGTCGTTAAGACGATTTCCCTTCCACTTTTTTTGCCTTCGGTTTCCCAATCTTCTTCAAGGCATCTGCCGCAGCGGAGCGGACATCTTCGTTTTCATCTTTAAGGGCTTCGTTGAGAGCAGGAACAGCTTTGTGGGCGGCAGGACCGATGAAGCCCAGCGCGCTGGCAGCCTCATCACGAACCAAAGGGTGGGGATCTTTCAGTAGCGCGGCCAGTTCCCCAACAATCGGTGCCGAAGGTTCTCCAATCAAGCCCAAAGCCAAAGCAGCACTGAGCCGCGCATAGACATCTTCATTTTTTAAGGCTTCGGCCAAAGCGGAAACCGCGGGTTTTCCAATCACACTTAAAGCATCAACCGTGCGG
>MSYE01000141.1 GCA_002176905.1 bacterium F11
CCGATTGAATGCTTTCATGATAAACGGATACTACGAGTTCACTTGCAGGGAGATACAGGATTACCGCGTCCCCAATTCCCCCATGAGGCATAAAATCAGCTGAACAAGCCGCCTCGATCGAGGCATCCGGATAATCCACAATGAGTCGGTCCTCAACTTTTGCAACGGTCTGGGCATCAACATATTCATTCACTTCCATATCGCTCGCAAAGGTGGTGGTTGCAAATAAATACAGTGGTAAAACGATTAAAGCTTTTAAATTCATCTACCCTCCAATATATTTTTAGCCTGATCGGCCTAACGACACAGCTCAGGGGTCCGCCGAAGGCGGATCCATTGCAGCGCATTGTTATGCAGAAAGCCCCCTTTTAACATTACCCACTAAATGCGGACTCATCAACGGGGCCTACATTTAGCTCGATACACTCCATTAGTTCTGTTCTTACAACCTTTTGAGCCCGTTTAGACATTTGTTCGGTTTTTTTCCGCAAAATTAACCCAGTTTCTTTATCAATCCAAAATTCGGATTTGTCAACAAAGGAAGCTATGATAGGTTGTTCGATTTCATAAATAACCGTTTCTCGTCCCAATATTGTCTCTCCAGGGCCTTTTTTGGTTGAACCAGGTAGCTTAGGAACCCATATTTTCATTTTCTCGATTTCAGCCTTAGATAATTTTCTGGATTCTGATCCCTCAATGGGTTGTGAGTTGCCTAAAAACTCACTTGAATAACCTTGGCTAGCGTGTAGATATTCACCATCAAACACAAATAATTGATTCATATTTGAATTAAACGAACCCCCCTCTGAATAAGTCTCAAACCGAAATCGTTTCCCATCTGAAGAAATTCGATTTACTGTTACTTTATCTGTTTTGTTATCACTTTCTGATACTGTTTTCCAGGTCCCTGAAAAAGACGCATTGATAACGTTTACTTCGGATTCATTTACTGAACATCCATTAATCATAAAGGAAAATCCAAATAATAACCCAGATAAAATAAATCTATTCATTGTTACCTCCTTAATATATACCCCAACCACTGGCTTTCTGCATCACGCTTGGATAAGCCGCGTGGCAGACACCTGCTTCTTAAACGTAGAATTAACATGCTTCATAACCACGACGGTTTCATCCCCTTGTTAGACC
>MSYE01000142.1 GCA_002176905.1 bacterium F11
CAAAACACGTAAAAATCCCACAGTACCCCCAGAACATGCCCCCAACTTCCGTGAAGAAACATCGCGGAAAAAAAAGTTGGGAATTGCGTCAGGGGATCATTCAGGAAGCGTGCCGGGATAAATCCATAGTGATAAATAAAGGGTTCAAAGAGGCCAAAGGAGGAAAGTTGGACCTCCTTAATAAAAACCGCCACATTGGAAATGATCAACAAATAATTGATGATGGGAAAATTTTTTGTGCGGATGTTGTCTCTAAGAGGAAACATTTGGGAATTGGATAGTGGATATTCGCAATTGGATTATTAAATGTGTTTTTTTGTTCTTAGAGAATTTACCAAGAACCAAGACCGCCGTTTTTTTACAGTGGTCTTTTTGCTGGAATTCCTGTTCTTCTAGGATAGTGTTTGGAAGTGGGCTTCACTTTCTTGATCACCACCAGAGACCGTGATCCAGCCAGGCCTGAAATCTCGTAGTGATGAACCTCGCTCACCTCTGCTCCCAGTTGTTCCAGGGCCAAATCAACACGAGAGATTTCATCTGCTGCGGTGCGTCCGCGATGGGCAACGAGGGATCCTCCCACTTTTAAAAGAGGGAGACTGTATTCGATCAAGGTCGACAAATTTGAAAGCGCACGAGAAAAGGCCAAATCATACTTTTCTCTGTATTCTTTTTCATGCCCCAACACCTCACTGCGTTTCGAGAGAATGGTGACCCGATTGAGCTCCATTGCCCCGACAACAGCCCTCAAGAAATCACATTTCTTGGAAACAGATTCAAGAAGCGTCATGTGCCAGTTTGGATTGACAATTTCTAAGGGCAGCCCCGGAAACCCCGCCCCTGTTCCTATATCGATGGCATGAATTCCTTTGGCTTTAAAAACCACATCCAATGTCATGGCTGCAATGGAATCAGCAAAATGGCCAAGGGCAATATGCTCGGGTTCTTTGAGGGCCGTCAGGTTCATGCGGTTGTTCCAGGTATTCAATATATCCAGGTAAACCCGGAAGTTATCCAACCCATCTGGCGGCAGGGTTACATCCCAGCGGGCAATTGATTTTTGAAGGGCTGTCGCCCAATTTTCCACATTGGTGTCATGATTGATGACTTGGTGACCAAAGGTGTGGATGAACCCTATCG
>MSYE01000143.1 GCA_002176905.1 bacterium F11
CAGTTTGACGGATCCAAAGATGTAATGAAAGAAATTGCCAGCTCACTAAAACCAGATCCAAAATTCTTTAAACATTTTGTTCGCCGAATCTCCGCTATTTTGGTTGTGGACGAAGAAACCTCAGCGGAGACAGTTGAGAAAGTTCGGGAGCTTACCCGCCAAATTTTGGGTTTGGATGCTGCCAGAGGAGATACCCTGGAAATCCAAAAATCTGTATTTAATAAACCCCCATCACCCATCATTGATTATTCTCGTGTATCCCGGGTACGACAAACGATAAAAGAGAACCTTGTTGTGATTTCCCTTTCATTGCTTCTTTTTTGCATCTTCATATTTGTTCTTTTTGTTTTTGGTCCATTGAGAGGATTTCTGAATCGATTTGTTCAGACGTTGTCCACCTTGAAACCCTACGAGGAGGCGGGAGCCGGGCGTGCATCTCGACTAGGCAATCTTGAATCACAGCTCCTTCCTGCTATGATGGCCCAGGCCATGGGAATGCTTCCCCGTGGATCCCTGCCGGGTGCGGCTGGGGCCCCTTCCTTATCAGGTTCTTTGATGGTTGAAAATCCCAACAAAAAGACCACGCCGTTTAATTTTGTCCGAGAGGATCATCTTTCGAATCTCTCATCACTCTTGGCAAGAGAAAGCCCTGAAAAAGCGGCTGTAGTATTGGGATATTTGCCCCCAGAGTGGATAAGCCGTGTCTTATCAAAAATGGAACCTTCCATGCAGTCCTCCATTACCGATCATCTGGCCACCACACGGCAACTTTTGCCTGAACAAGTGGAAGATATCGAGCAAGATTTGAAACGCCGATTGGATTATATGATCAGTGGACCTGATCGGATCAACGCGGTATACGATTCATTGGATCCAGAAGCTCAAAAGAAAATGTTGGATAACCTCAGAGTGGCCCGGCCGGAATTGGCGGAAGAACTGCGACAGCGAACATTTTTGTTTGATGACTTAGAGAAACTGGAGGAGAGTTCGCTTAAAACCGTCCTTCGAGAAGTTGACCTTCAGACCTTGGTCTTGTCTCTTCGGGGACAATCGGAATCCTTCCGAAAAAAGATAATGGATCATTTGTCTACTGGGAAAGCGGAACTGGTTCTAGAGGAGTTGGAGTTTTCAGGTG
>MSYE01000144.1 GCA_002176905.1 bacterium F11
TGGGGAGGGCTTCCTGAAAAACGCTTGATCCCCCAATAACAAAGAGTTCTTCTCTTCCTCTTCCCTGGTTATCAAACATCTTTAAGGCTTCCAGAAAGGAATTCACCACGGTCACACCCTCTATGCGGTAAGGCCGTCGTTTGGTTAAAACAATGTTATGTCGACGCGGGAGGGGTTTCCCGATGGACACATAGGTTTTCCTCCCCATAATAACAGGATGCCCTGTGGTGAGTTGCTTAAACCGTTTGAGATCATCAGAAATGTGCCAAGGGAGTTTATTGTTTTTTCCAATAACACGATCCTGGGTCATCGCAGCAATAATCGAAATACTCATAATAAATTCTTATCCCTAAACCGCTATGGGCGCTTTGATGGTGGGATAAGGATCATATCCCTCCAATGTAAAATCATCATACTTATAATCAAAAATAGATGCGACAGCAGGATTTAACTTCATCTTTGGCAAGGGCCGAGGTGTTCGACCAAGTTGCAATTTTGTTTGTTCAATGTGATTCAAATAAAGATGAACATCTCCAAACGTATGGACAAAATATCCTGGTTTGCGACCAGTGGCTTGGGCCATCATCATGGTAAAAAGTGCATATCCGGCAATATTAAAAGGAACACCCAAAAAAACATCGGCGCTTCGTTGATAAAGCTGACAGGAGAGACGTCCATCTTGATGCACATAAAACTGGAAAAGGGTATGACATGGGGGAAGGGCCATTTTATCGACATCCTGAACATTCCAGGCACTGATCAGAATGCGTCTTGAATCAGGGTTGTGTTTGATGAGGTTTATAGCCTGTTGAAGTTGATCAATTCCTTTTGATTCTTCACCCCCATTCAATCCATTGGAGGAAACGCCATGTCCCGGATTCCATTTTTTTCCCCAATGACGCCATTGAAAACCATAGATGGGTCCCAATTCTCCCTTTTCATCCGCCCATTCATCCCAAATGGTCACATTGTTATCATGGAGGTATTTGATATTGGTGTCCCCTCTGATAAACCAAAGCAATTCATGAATAATTGAACGCAAATGACATTTTTTGGTTGTAACAAGCGGAAATCCTTTCTGAAGGTCGAACCGAAGTTGAGCTCCAAAGAGGCTCAAGGTGCCGGTACCGGTGCGATCGGTCCGTTTTTCCCCTTGATCAAGGATATTTTGAAGAAGATCGAGATAAGAACGCATAATCTAGACAGATGCTTTTGTGGGAGGCACTCCAAGACCTGAGCAAAGTTCAACCCATGTGGCCATGGCCTCCTCCAATGTTTGGCGGGCCGCCAGCAACTCCATTTTCATGGTTTCCATCTTTTCATTGAAAAGATGCAGCTGGGTTTGAAAAACTTCCATTTTTTCCTTTCTTAAAATAGCATATTCTTTTTTGATGGTTTGAAACCGAACATAAGCTTGCTCAAATTTGAGGCGCGCTGAGAACACCAGCTCCCGGGAAATTTGGGTTCCCGGAACCACAACGTGCTCCAATCTTTGAACCATTCTTTTCTCATCCATTTTTAAACGAGCCTGCAAAATAATTTCTTTGGGAGCTTGCCGCAAGGAGGAAACCCAGCCCAAACGAGCCAGTCCTTTGATCAACCATTTGGAGGGATCCCATTGATAAAACTTAATCCCATTCCGATAATCAAAAGGAAACTTGTGATGAAAGTTGTGATACCCTTCCCCATACGTAAAAAAGGCAAAAAGCCAATTGTCCCTTGATGTATCGGCATCAGAATAAGGTTGAGACCCAAATATATGGGCAAAGGAGTTAATCGAAAACGTAAAGTGTTCATTCAGAACAAGCCGAATCCAACCGGCCATAAAGAATCCCCCAAGGGGATCGCCCCAGATCGAAGCCACAAGTGTAGGGAATAAAAACCCCACCGCGATGGCCAGAGATAGGTAGTACTTTTCTTGAAATCGAACCAGGGAATCAGACAAAAGATCAGGAACATCATCATAGGAATGAGCTCGATCGTATTTGAGAAGAATCCAACCCATATGGGCAAAAAGAAAACCTCTTTTAATATTGTATGGGTCTCGATCGGTGTCCACATATTTGTGATGTCGACGATGGTCAGAACTCCAGCGGCGTGCTGAATTCTGAAAAGCAGCAGCTCCAAAAAGAAGGAGGAGGAGTTTAACAAGGCTGTTGGCCTGAAAGGTTTTGTGGGAGAACAACCGGTGATAACCAACTGTAATAGCCAACCCGGTTGCGATGACCATAAAAAGGGTCAACAAAATCGTTTGCCAACGGATAAGGTCAAAAGAAAATAGGAACCAAGCCCCGCCAAGAGCGAAAAGGTGGGCCACCGCCAGAAATGAGGTATTGCTCCAATCTATTTTGTTTAACCACTTTTTAATAATTGTCATGAGAAAATCCTCCACGGGCATTGTACCAAACAACCCGCCCCCACAGAAGACCCCACCTCCCATGCGCATGTGGATGAGAGGTTCTTAAGCCTGTTGGAGAACCAGTTTCAACCGGGCAAACCGGGAAGGAAGGTCGTTGTAATAATCGTAGAGAACCCTTGGGATGGGTGGGAGGAGTTTCATCTTAATATACGCAAAAACCGAGATTCCTTGGAATTTAAGATCGTTTAAGTACGAATCCAAAGCGGATTGATTGAACTTTGGGTAAACCTTGCTATCAACATACAGCCTGACTCTTTTAATGGCCATTTTCCTTGATTGGAACGCATCCTTAAGCAATGCGATATCGGCTCGTGTGTTACGAATGAGCATCACATCCGGATCAGAAGAGAGGGCGATATCCACACCGGCTCCCACCACCAAAATCTTAAATCCTTTCCTCCGTTTTAATCTGGCAACACGCCCCAAAACATCCTCATCCGAAGGATCCATGACCTGAACAATCGCCTCTGTCTTCTTCCACATCCCCAACATTAGAATTCCCACCACTTCCAACATCAGAAAATTTATCAACAAGGGCACACTGGAACTCAAGGATTCCCAATAAAGGTGGCCAAAAATAGTTAAGAACATATTTATTTCAAGAAGATGTCGTTGAAGAACCGGAAGACCAAAACCCAGCCCAAGGCCGATGATGGCAAGAACACCCAACACTTCGATTAAGGTAAAGGCGCTCTGCGGAACCGCCTGGGAACTGTCAAACATTTTTGGTAAGGCTTGGGCCACCTTTTTGGCGGAAGCGGACTTAAGGAAAACACCGTGTTGTCTGGCCAACGGAATGACCTCTTGGGCAATTTCCTTTTTGGTGGCCTTAAGGGCCACCATGGGCATAAGAATATCGAGGATGGATTTTTGTTTTAAGAACGCCCGGAGTTCGCGGTAACTGCGCCGCGGGAGATTGACTTGATAAATACTCTCTCTTGTGAGGCCCGGAGCCAATTCATTGGGAAGGGCAGAATGAATGTGGGTCATGTTGTCGGAGTCCACGGGAATCTTTAATACCTCCCAAAGATCCATCAGCAAACCCAGACGGTCTTCGGCATCAACCTCGGAAATCGCCTTATCGTTGTAGTCTTCAAAGACAGGTCGGGGGAGGTCGGCATGCAGGAAAACCTTCCTGCCGGTGAGATATGGTTGAACCTTATCATGATAAACAGCATCGCGAACCTGCTTATACGTTAACCGGGGGAGATGAACGCGAAATATACTTTTTTTCATCAGACCCGGAGCCAGTGTTTTTGGAAGCGCGGAGTGGATTTGGGCCATGTTTTTCGGTTCCACCCGAATCCCAAGTCCCTCCCAGAGGTCCATTAACACGCCCAATCGATCATGAGAATCAACATCCGTGATCTTCTTCCCTTCCAAAACCTTAAAAACAGAAGGAGGCAACTCCTCTGAAGAAAAGGTTTTCTCCCCCTGCAGATACGGTTGGACCTCTTCATGATAAACCGCATCTCTTACCTGTTTGTAATACCGACGCGGAAGATCAACATGATGAATATCAGATCTCTTAAGGCCAGGGGCCAGTTCGCTGGGAAGGGCGGTGTGCACGTGAGCCATGTTACCGGAATCAACACGAACCCCGAACGCTTCCCAAAGATCCATCAGGAGACCCAAGCGATCTTCGGCATCGACATCTTTCATTCTCTTGCCCTCCAAGGCCTTGAAAACCGGAAGCCGGAGGGTGGCATGGGAAAAGGTTTCCTCTCCTCTTAAGTACGGTTGAATCTTCTTATCGTAAACCGCATCGCGGACTTGTTTGTAGGTTTGTTTCGGTAGATCAACGCGGTGAATATCACTCCTCAGGAGACCGGGTGCCAATTCCCTGGGAAGCGAATTGTGTATTTGAACCATGTTTTGGGAGTCCACCCGAATTCCCAACGCCTCCCACAGGTCCATTATGACACCCAACCGATCTTCTCGATCAACCTCCAAAATTCTCTTCCCCTCCAGATCCTCAAACACAGGCAATAAGAGTTCACTAGAAGAAAAGGACTTAGCCCCACTTAAGTAGGCTTGAACCTGGGGATCCTTAATTCCGGCGCGCACCTGCTTGTAAGCCGGCCTCGCGATATTGACCAGTTGAATATCCTCTTTGAGGAGGCCCGGTGCCACTTCCCTTGGTAGGGCCGCATACACATGCCGCATATCCTCTGTGTCCACGCGAATCTCCAACGCTTCCCAAAGGTCCATCAAGACACCCAGACGGTCTTCCACATCAATTGCCGATATGAATCTCCCATCGAATTCTTCAAATTCGGGAAGAAGAAGCTCCGCAGCAGAAAAAGGTTGAGCTCCTCCGAAATACGATTGAACTCGCTCATCGTAAACAGCGGCACGGACTTGTTTGTACACCGGAAGGGGAAGGTTAACCTGTTTGAAATCTCTTCGCAGAAGGCCCGGTGCCAGTTCTTTCGGGAGGGCGGAATAGACCTGTCCCATGTTCTCCGAATCCACTTGAATCCCCAACGCATCCCAGAGATCCATGAGCACACCCAAGCGATCTTCGGGATCGACGTCATCATCGGTTATCCTTTTCCCATCCAGAACCTTAAAGACGGGAAGTTTAAGCTCGGTGTGGGAAAAGGCTTTCTCTCCTTTGAGATAAGGTTGAACTTGATCATGATAGACCGCGTCTCGAACTTGCTTATAGGTGCGACGGGGAAGCCCGACATATTGAACATCTTCCTTTGGAAGATTCGGGGAGAGCTCTCGGGGAAGGGCGGTGTGGATCCGAGACATATTATCCGAGGAGACCGGAATCTCTAAGGCTTCCCAGAGATCCATCAAAATACCAAGACGGTCTTCCGAATCAATATCCGCATCCGTGATCTTTTTTCCCTTCAAAGCCTTAAAAACAGGCAGTTTTAATTCATCATCGGAAAAGGCTTTTTGTCCTCTTAAGTAGGGCTGAACCTTCTCGTGATAAACCGCATCTCTTACTTCTTGGAAGGTTTTGCGAGGAAGATCAACGCGGTAAATATCTTTTCGAAGAAGGCCCGGAACCAGTTCTCTGGGAAGAGCCGAATAAATATGTCCCATATTCTGAGAAACCACCTTAATGTTAAGCGCCTCCCAAAGATCCAAGAGAACACCCAGGCGGTCCTCTTTATCAACATCTGTGTATCGTTGCCCCTTCAATGCCGCAAAAACGGGGAGATCGAGCTCGGTAGGATCAAATGTCTTTTCTCCTTTTAAGTAGGATTGAACTTCGGGATGATAGACCGCCCGGCGGACTTTCTTGTACGTCGAGCGAGAAAGTTTGACAAGCCGAATGTCTTTTTTAAGAAGCCCCGGAGCCAATTCCCTGGGAAGGGCCGTGTGGACCTGAGACATATTGTCGGTGTCCACCCGAATCTTCAAGGCCTCCCATAGATCCATTAAAATACCAAGGCGATCTTCCGGATCAATGTCGGCATCCGTTATTCTTTTTCCTTCCAAAGCCTGAAAATCAGGAAGGTCCAAATCGGAAGAAGAGAAGGCCTTCTCTCCTCTCAAATAGGGTTGGATTTTGAGATCATCAATCGCATTCCGAATTTGTTTGAATGTGTCCCGATTCATATCAACCCGCTGGAGATCTTTTTTCAAGAAACCAGGGGCGAGTTCTCTTGGAAGCGCTGTGTAGACGTTGCCCATGTTGTCGCAATCAATAGAGATACGCAACACCTCCCAAAGCTCCATCAAGACACCCAGACGGTCTTCAATATCAATTTCTTTTATTTTCATATATTCGTATTTCTTTAAAAAACCCTTAAGAATTCGATTGGGAAGAAGATCGGTCAAACGCGATCCGGTCAAGAATTGGATGACCACCGGATGCCGAAGAGCCACCTGAATCCCAACAAAGGCGGAAACAGAGACGTTAATTTTGGGAACTTTCCCTTTTTTGGCGGTCGGCACGGCATTGCGTAGCTCAGCGGTAAATTTGCCAAGGCTCTTGGTCTCAAGATGGATTCTCTTATTAACCGCATGCCGAACCAGATGAATACCGAAATCGGTTTGGGGCGTTAGCCCATCCCAGAAAAACGTATCGCGTTTGAGATCGGCCGCCGTGCCCAAGAGCTCCTCCCGGGTCCCACTCCTTTGATGATCCCCCAGCCATTCATCAATCCCTTCCCCAAAGAGGTCCTTTCGGATTTCTTTCTCATCAAATCCTCCCATCGACACGGCCAAGACAGAGCCAAGCTCCGCCAACGCCGTGGTTTGGGGACCAGAGAGGGGTGAAGAGACCGGACCGAAGCTGTTTAAGATCAGCTCCATTTCCGAAAGGTGTTCCGAAAAAGCCGGCAGACCAAAGACCAAATGGAATCCGATCAAGGCAAGAACACCAACGACGGTAACGGCCGCCGCGCTATTCTGTCGCCGGGCTGAAGAGGGCTTAAATCTTTTTGGCAATCCCGTCGCTATTTGCTCTGGCTTTGCCGATTTGAGGTTAACCTTGTTTTTGGACGCCAGTTCTATAACCTTTTTGGCAACGTCCACTTTCGTTACACGTCCTGAAACGAAGCTCAAGAGGGGTTTTTCAACACTTTTTTTCTTCAATAGCTTGCGAAGATTTCTGTATATTCCACGGCCAAGAGCAACAAAAATAATATCTTCTCGAAGGAAATGAGGAGCCAATTCTTTGGGAAGAGCGGTGTGAACATCCGCCATGCTCTCTGAATCGATCTGAAGACCCAATGCATCCCATAGATCCATGAGAACCCCCAATCGATCCTCAGGATCAAGTGCTGTGATCTTTTGGCCTTCGAGTTCCTGAAAAACGGCAAGTTTAAGTTCATCATGAGAAAAAGCTTTGTTTCCTTTCAGGTACAATTGAACCTCGTCATCGAATACTGCCCCCCGAATTTGGTCGAAAACCGAACGAGACAAATCCAAACGGTATATATCTTTCTTGAATAGACCGGGGGCCAATTCCCTGGGAAAAGCGGTATGGATATTACCCATATTTTCAGAATCAACACGAATATCCAAAGCTTTCCATAAATCCATAAGGACGACCAACCGATCTTCTTTGTCAATCTCGGAGATCTTTTTCCCCTCAAGCCGATCAAAGAGGGGAAGCGAAAGAGTGTTCTTGGAAAAGGCTCTTTTGTCTTCGAGGTAGGGACGAACCTGAGGATGACGTATCGCAGCTCTAACTTGCTGGTACACCGGACGCGGAAGATTAACATTAATAATCTCTTTTCTTAAAAGGCCCGGTGCCAGTTCTCTGGGAAGAGCCGAGTGGACGTAGGCCATGCTCTCTGCGTCCACTGGAATACCCAAGGCTTTCCAAAGATCCATCAAAATCTCTAAGCGGTCTTCAGGATCAACATCCGCCATTTTTTTGCCGTTCCATCTTCTAAATACGGGAAGATTAAGTTTTGTATGGGAGAAGGGCACCTCTCCTCTCAAGTAGGGTTGAACCTCTTTATTGGAAACAGCATCTCGAACTTGTTGATAAATTTGGCGTGATACCATGACACAGTGGATATTTTCTTTAAAGAGGCCAGGAGCAAGCTCCCTGGGAAGGGCGCTGTACACTTGCTTCATTTGTTCGGTGTCAACGGGAATACCCAAGGCCTTCCAAAGGTCCAACAATACGCCCATTTGTTCTTCACCATCAATCTCCGTGAACTTTTTCCCGTTGAATTGATGAAAAACGGGAAGTTTAAGATTTGTTGCCGAAAAAGGTTTTTCCCCTGACAGGTACAATTGAACCTGGGGATTATCAACCGCTTCGCGAATCCCTCTGTAGATTCGACGGGGAAGTTGGACAGCCTGAATCCCAACTTTTAACAATCCTGGAGCGAGTTCCCGGGGTAGCGCCATATAGACATGATTCATATTGTCGGAGTCGACGCGAATATCCAATGCTTCCCAAAGATCCATCAGGACACCCAAGAGATCCTCATAATCAACATCGGAAATCGTTTGACCTTCTCGGTTCTTGAAGGACGCCAATTTGAGATCGGCAGAGGAAAAAGCCTTTTTTCCTTTCAGATACAATTGAACGCGAGGATCATAGATCGCGTCCCGAACCTGCTGGTACGTTCGACGGGAAAATTTCACTTTTTGGATACTTTTCTTCAACAAGCCGGGAGCGAGTTCTCTGGGTAAACCGGTGTGCACATATTCCATATTATCACAATCCACCCGAATGCCCAGCGCTTCCCAGAGATCCATCAGCACGCCAAGGCGATCTTCTTTATCAACTTGGGATATTTTTTTGCCTTCAAGAGCCTTAAAAGCAGGGCGTCGAAGATCCCTATAAGAAAAGGTTTTTTCACCTCTTAAGTACAATTGGACCTCGGGATGATAAACCGCATCGCGGACTTGTTTGTACGTTTCACGGGTAAGGTCAACCCGTCGAATACCTTCTTTGAGAACACCGGGAGCCAGTTCTTTGGGAAGAGCCGTATGGACATTCCCCAAGTTCACCGAGTCCACTTGAATATCCAAGGCCTCCCATAGATCCATAAGGACTCCTAGACGATCTTCGGTATCGAACTGAGTGAAGCGTTGACCATCGAGAACCTTAAAAATGGGGAGTTGGAGATCATTATGCAAGAAGGGTTTTTGACCTCTTAAGTATTGCTGGACCGCTGGATGGTAAATGGCTGCGCGGACTAGTTTATAGGTCTTTCGGGGAAGATCAACACGGTTAATATCTTTTTTGGGAAGCCCAGGGGCAAGTTCTTTGGGGAGGGCGGTATGAATTTGGTTCATATTATCCGAACCCACCGAAATGTTTAAGGCCTCCCAGAGATCCATGATAACACCAAGGCGATCCTCCTTATCAACGTGCACGATCTTCTTACCCTCGAGAGCGTCAAAAACAGGAAGCGGAAGTTCATCATGAGAAAAAGCCTTTTGACCACTCAGATAGCGTTGTACGTCTGGATGATAAACGGCGCCTCTGACCTTTGTGTATGTTTTTCGGGGCAAGTTGACTTGAAGAATGTCTTCTTTACGGAGACCTGGACAAAGCTTTCGGGGAAGAGCCTTGTGCACCTGTCTCATATTATCGCTGGCAATGGAAATATCCAGGGCCTCCCAAAGGTCCATTAACACACCCAATCGATCTTCGACATCAATGTCCGCAAACATTTTCCCTTCCAGGCGCGCGAACACCGGAAGTCCAAGTTCGGCATGGGAAAACGATTTCTCCCCTTTTAAATACAATTGAACGTCTGAATTATAAACCGCACCGCGAACTTGCTTGTAGGTATCACGGGGAACCGAAATATATTGAAAATCCTTTTTAAGAAGACCAGGGGCCAACCGGTCAGGAAGCGCGGTTTGGACGTGCCCCATGTGATCGGAATCCACTTGAATTTCCAAGGCTTCCCAGAGATCCATAAGGACGGCCATCCGATCATCGGAATCGATTTGGCTAATATTCTTTTTTCGATATTTCCAAAGGAGTTTATTTGGAAATCGATCCGGAAAGAGATCCTCAAGAGTCTCCCCGTTTAAGAAGGACTCCACCCGGGGATGTTTCAGAGCCACCCGGATCTGGACAAAGGTCTTAATCGGGACACTAATGTGGGGGACCCTCTTCTTGTTTCCTTTCGAGGCTGCGGTCCGCAACACATCCAAAAAGTTTCGGAGGTTTTTGGTTTCCAGGTTAAGATTTTTTCTCATGGCATACTTAATGAAATAAACACCAAAATCCGTTTGAGAGCCCAGGCCTTCCCAAAAAAGGCTATCCCTGTTGATATCCGCGGCAGTGGCCACCATTTCAGCGCGGTTGCCTTTTTTCTGATGGTCCTGTAACCATTTGTCAATTCTCTTCCCAAATAATCGCTCTCGGGCTTTTTTCTCGTCGAATTCCTCTTCACCTGTGGATTGATGAGGCATCTTTGCTGTTGATGTCATCAGGGTCACTCTCTCATCATGACCCGAATCTGATTCCGAGAATGCTGAAGGAACACCCAGCCAGGCAAGGGATGGAACCCAATGCTTCATTTCCATCAAGATAATAAGGATTGCTCCAATTAAGAGAAAAAGAGGAGCCAAGAACGGAACAAAGGCTTCTATTGCACCAGCCTGAATCAAAGAGTGAAGAAAAAGAGAACCAACTCCTCCAACCAGCAGAACTCCTGTGACCTGCCGAATTAGAGGGCCATTTTTTCCACTGAAATCAAACTCGGCCTTTAGCAGATCGGTTTGTAGTTTTCCTGCCAAAATCGAACCGAGGTCTGCACGTGGTTTCTCATTTTGCGGTTTCCCGGAGGCCGGGAGGGCACCTTTCCAGCGGAAACGGTAGGTACCGTCATCCTTTTTTAGGGAATTGATGGTGTTGTGGATGAGGATGACAATTAATTCAGCGGTCCCAACAGCCAGAAGCAAGGAAACCAGAACCTGTGACCACCATCCCAGATAAAGGGAAAAAACGCCATGAATCAATGGAAAGAAGAAACTGGCGAGGAGGACGGTTGTATATTTGAAAAAGGCATACTTCTGTTGCAGCCAGACCCGGTAATTGAGAGCTCCATCAAGTTCACCAAAGTTTTTCGCAATTTTGTTCGCTCTGCCAAAAAACCGGCGATGCTCCCAGACAAACCAAGATTCGCGGGTCACTTCGCCATCTGAGAATTTCCCTGACAACAAAGCCACCATTAAACCCAGACCCACCGGAATTCCGATAACAATTCCTGTAAACAATCCAGGGAAGGCGAGGGATAAGATTCCCATCACCAACACAAAAACAAAAACTGGTCCAGAAAAATAACGAAATTGTTCCCGAATGAGATCCCTAAAGGACCCTTCTTCAAAATAGTTTTTAAATTCTTCAGACCATTCAATCGAGTTGGCCAATTCGATCTGATAGGAATCAACGAGGGGTCCCTGCACAACACCCAGGGCTCTTTTGGCCCGGCGCGTATCGGGCCCATGCCGGCCCTCCAATAAGGCTTGAACATTAACAAACTGATCCGGAGGAAGATCACCAAATTCTGGGATCTCTTTGTTACTCCCGATCATGATCTCCCCTTCATCGGGAAACACCCAAACATCCCGTTTTGCATCAGGATCTTTTCGGCCTCCAAAATACTCAACATGGGGCCCCTTTGATTCGACACTGGATGCAATGACTTTAATTTGTATGCCAAACAATCCAAATATGTCTTTTACTTCGCGCCGTTCAAAGAAGGCTCGGTTCTCCCTTTCTTGACCCTCCGTGAGAACAACAAGATAAATGGGATCCGTTTCATCCCAACCCTTTCTTTCTCTTAACTCCTCCAGAGCAAACAAAAATTCCGCTTTAATGGGATCACCTGGCATAATCTCTTGCCAGGCGTCCGTTGTCATCTGTGAAACATCATAGGGAACAAGGGCCATTTCATCCGCAAACAAAACGCGCGGTGTGCCTGAAAATTTTGAATCAAGTGGGATATCCACATTTGTTCCCGCCTTATCCCGAGGGTAACCCAAGGGGGGCCAATCCGGAGGGGTGATGGTCTGATGGATACGACTGGCGGATCGCTTCGTTTTTTCCAAAGTATAAGGTTCGAATTTTTCCTGTTCCAACGCATGCGGCCACAACTCTTCCTTAATAGCGTCCATCGCTTGAGGATCTTTTGTTTTTATTCCCATTCCGCTAAAAATGGCCCGCAAGCTGTCGGAAGGCAACCCGACAATGGCCATGGGATTTTTTCTAACTTTTCGAACAACCAAGAAGAAATCGCGATCTTGAACACCAAAGCCCCCTGCTTTTCCTTGATGACGGCCAAGAGAAGTATACAGACGACAAACATCTCCAACGGTAACCGGTTTTCCAGAAGCAGCCTTACCCTGCAAGTCCCTTAAATGATGATACCCCGGAGTTTCAGAGAGATGAGCAAGAACACTCAGATCATTTGAACTCAATTTTTCATCAAAGGGTTTAATCTCAACCGTCGCATTATCAAAGCCGAAACTAACACGCCCTTCTTTTGTATCAATAACCGCAACACTAGAGACGACCTCAAGATTTTGACCACTTCTTTGTTTTAATACCTCAAAAGCATTTTCTTCTTTTGGAATTTTCCCAACAGGTGTTCCATCCACCAGTACGGTTGTATCACTTCCAATTACCGTCCCTTTGTTGGTTTTGGCAACAGCCCAGGCTTTTTGAAAAGCGAGGGCCATCATGGCGCTCTCATAGGAGGCCTGTGTGGGCAAGAATTCTTCCATGTCGGGTTTCGCAACATCAAACCCACGGTCTCCTGGAAGCATCAATTCCAGGATCCGTTTCCTATGGGGAGAAGTTGAGCCGAGAACAATTCCCTCTTCCTGGGAATCTGTCATCTCCGCGATGTGAAGAATTCGTTCCAAATAATCCCTTGTGGCTCTACGATCCCGATCAAACATCAACGCCAAGATTTCGGCTGCTTGTTGGCCATTTTGTTCCATGAGACGAACAAAATAGTGCAAATATTCATGCGTTTCCCTCGCCTCAACCGGAGATTCATTGATCACCCGAATTAATCGTTCAGCAATTTTTCGATCGCTTGGTCCTGACCAACGGTAATGTTCTGAGGTATTAACGTTAACATGAAATTGATATCCCGCTATCTGGCCAAGGACGAAAGGTCCTGCGGCTAAAAAGAGTGGAAGCAGCCCATCAAATGACTCCGCTCCCATAATTGGCAAACCCAAAACCATCATTGGGACAGCGAATCCCAATGTCAGAGATCCAAATTCCAGGTGTCGGGCGGTGAGGTATGAAAGGTAACCAAAGATATTCCTCCAATTTCGAGATCCATCAAGATGTCGAAAAGTTGGGGGATTTTTCCTTATAACGCGAACATAATGAGTAAGAAGAAAGATGGGCAAAAGACAAACGAGAAAAACAATTCCAAACCAAAGACCCGCACCAAGCGAAACCCACAAACTCACCCCATTGGCCATATAATGGTGGGCCACAAGGAAACCAAGAAGGGTGGCAGCGGCGTAATAAAGTTGTTCGACTACAGGAGGGAAGGCTTCGGCCCCCAGGCTGTTTGCATTGGTGGATTGCCGAGCTGCGTTTGAATAAGCCCTTGATCTTCGGCTCTCGTCTCTTATTATGCGGATCAATTCTCGAAAGTGCCAATCGCTTTTTTTCCATTCATCAAATCTCGAATGTTGAGCTTCTGGTCTTCTAAAATCAAAAACGTATTCCGAAAGGGCCACAAGGATTCCAAATTCAACTCCCGTATCGTTTTCATTCCAGAATGGATCTCTTATAATTCGTTGGACCTCAGGGAGTGAAAGGACCAACTCCAATTTTCGACCGATGGAAATGATGAGTCTTTCGGATTGAGAAAGGGGATCATGAGGTTGTGGCTTCACCGTTTTTCGCGAAGAACCTCCACCCGTACGCAACAACTGGATACACCGCATAATATCAGCAACCAACGGAAATGCCCGAGACCCATCCAAATATCCAATTTCGTCATTTTGATCCACAAGGTCCCTTAAGGAATCCTCTAAATCGTTAACGGAAAACTGCCGAGAAAACCGGTCAAAAAGCTGCCGATCAACTGCCGGTAAATCCTCCCAGGTGGTTCCCGCCGGCCAAAGATGAATCGGATTCGGATCAATGGATCCCACTTCCACCCGGGTTCCATCATGCATGGCTGGTTGACCATGATTGTCAAACCATTTGATATACGTTGGCCCATCCCGAAGGTCCAGCAAAACCATCTGATAAGGCCCCCGAAATGAACCAGTCAACTTAACAGAAAAGGTTCCATCAGGAAGTTCTCCTCCCTCTATCATGCCCCCATGGGTTAATGCAATGTTGTTGTCTCCCACCGAAAAGTGGATTTGTCGACCAATCATCCATCCCCAAATAACTTCCCCATTTCTTTCCGAGAACGACGTAAATTTAAGGAACGCTTTTTCTAAAAGCCCCGATCGCAGGGTTAATTTGGCATCCCCCTGAATTTGATTGGCCACCCCACCAAAATTATTAAATTCGGCTTTCAGATTTACATCCCGGACCACCGCCGCTCCACTAACCCTCCCGCGAGCAGTGACCTTTCCTGATTCAAGTTCAGGCCCCATATGGACGTTTATCCCATCAGCGACAACAACAGCTCCACCCCTTTGGCCAATCTGCATGAGATTAATCACCACTGATCTCTCGGGATGGGCAAAAACCTGAAGTCCAGGGTAAACCTCAACTCCTTGGCCCAACGTGGCCCTAATTTGAGGGTGTGAAACTGTTCCAATTAAACGTCTGTTTTCAACATCAATTTCTCGATAATCCAAACTCCCTGGCTCTTTCGTCAATAGTCGACCGTTGGAATCGATATAAACTCTCTGTCTAGATAAAAAACTATTTAATGTGACGGCCTCCCCAACAGAATTAACCGCAAAGATTTTTTCTATTCTTTCTGAACTTGTCCATTCCGCTCTCAAATTGTCTTTAAGCGAAATAAAATCATCCAGGCTAAATCGTTCCAGGTTTTGGTGAGTTCCATAAATATAGGATTTCCCATTTACATACTCCACCACGACATGATTGAAGTGAGGGAGATAGGCCTCAATTTCTTTTTTAAGATTGGCATCCAGGGTGATATTGTCCGTTATGGTGACCCGTTTTCCGAGGGGTAGAACAAAATCAACTTCAGCGCGGACAGGTTCGTTCTGGTAGGATAGGAGATAGACTCCATCTAGTGAGATACCCTTCTCCACTACAATGGGATTGATCTCACCGGTCTTGGTCCCAAAATGATGAGCCACTCCATTTAGAAAAGTCGAATAATCCTTAAGTACCACTCCTCTTTCTGAGGACCTCCATCCCGGGTATGTCTCATCAGGCCCACCAATTAAAGCAGAGCCACCTCCAACCGTGACATGGTTTCCCAAAATGGCCTTAAATACCTTGGATCCTTCTCTCACCAATGAATTATCTCCGATAAAACACAATTTGGCATCACTGGCATCGGTCAACTCCGAATGAGAACCCATCCCATCCGCTTCAACCAAAACACTAAGGCGGCGAATTCTACTGCCCTCACCGACATTGGTATTGATGACTTCACTGTGCCCTGAAATCTCAGCCTCATTTCCGATGGTCATTTCAGGGATGATCGTGGTCCCCAAGTCATCCACCCCTCCCTTGCTGGTTCGAAAAGAAACAAAGGCATCATTCAACCGAACATCTCGTCCTATCTTGATAACACCGGTATCATCTGGACTTCCTGTTGTAAAAACAATCTCACTTAAGCCCCGCGCCCTACTCTCAACGGATTCCCTATCTTCAAAAATCAATTCAACCTTGGGAGGATTATCACCCCTCACCCATATCATTCCAGACGCCTTATCGGATTCAGACTCCCCTCTCTTTCTTCGTGACCAACGAAACTTCTCTATATTTTTTAGTCTGACATGGATCCCATATCCTAAGCTTTGCCCCACAACAAAAGCCATTACCGACAACACATGAAAGGTTATTCCGGGAACCCAACTGGTGGGAATCGAAATCAGTCCCAATATCAAAACAAGAGAGGTTCCGCCGAGTGTTGCCATTCCTAGTCCCAGATGACTGGCTATTAAATACGCAAAATAACTTGAGATGGCACTTAAATTCAAAGATCCATCTGAATTTTGAAAATCCTCAGGATGCTTTTTTACAATCCGATAATAGTGGGTAAAGAGAAAGAACGGCAGAAGAAGGAGGAGAAGCACAACACCAAACCAAAGACCCGCACCAAGCGAAACCCACAAACTCACCCCATTGGCCATATAATGGTGGGCCACAAGGAAACCAAGAAGGGTGGCAGCAGCGTAATAGAGTTGTTCCACCTCAGGAGGGTAGGCTTCGGCTCCGAAACTGTCATTTCCCGAAATACTGTCTCTTGCGTTGGAAATTGACGTCACAATCTCATCGAGTGAACTGGCGTGGGTGGTTTGGTGGTCGAGGCGGGTTCGAAGGTCATCGGAGAGATATTTGGTGTAGAAGCGGACCTGGAGAAGGGCCATGTTGACACCAGCGCGACCCATGCCGTGAAAGGCTCCTCTCATGGCTTGGACATGTTGATAGGCTTCTTCTAAAACTTCAAGGTCAGTTAATTGCGGTTTTTCCCATAGGCCCAGGGGACCAAAGAGAGCGCGACCCATCATCACCTTGGCGTTATCTAAAAAACTTTTAAGCAACTCATCCACCGCAAACAAAGAAACGTTTTCCACATCTTCTGGCGAGCGATAAAGAAATCCCACTTTACCACTGTGAACAACAGGCATCTTAACTTCCTCCCCAATTCGGGCAACCGCTTCGGGGTAGGTTCCTTCAGATCCAGCCACTTGAGCTTGAACAACCAAACTATCCAAACCAGCGGCATCCAAAGACTTAGCAAATTCAACGCTTGATTCCATATCCGGTTGAGAAGGTTCTCCCTCTTGGGGAATAAGGAGCATTTTGGCGCTCACCGCTAATCCTGTCTCTTTCTTAATGGCCACAATGATCGCACGCGCCATTCCCGGATTTTTTAACAGTCCGATTCCACCTCCCAACAAATGAACGTTCCGTGCGGGGCAACACATATTGACATTGATCTCTTTGAAACCAATCAATTTGGCCAATTGGGCGGACCGCACAAAAGACCGAACTATGCGATCTTCGTTTCCATACAAATCATCAAACATCTCATCGGTGTCCATTGGTGTTGGGGCTCCGAACTGAGCTGAAGCATTCTGTTCCACTTCGGCTCGCTTGAACCGGCCAAAACCTTCAATCCGTTCAAAACTTCCTGGGGTATCCAAATTGACTTGATCCTGATTAGGGAGCAATCGGCCCATGATGATCATCTCCGAATAGGTCTTATCAATCCCCCGCTTTGACCAAAACACCCTTGCATCCACTCCGCTTCCCCGGGTCATGGGTGATGCTTCGACACGGGAAACCAAGGGATTGGTCAACTTTTCCCCACCATCAATCTCTTTTAGATCAGGCAACCGGCCTTGATCCTGGATGGTGGGATGAAATTGTAATTCCCACGGAACCGGATCTGTTTGATCAAAATGGAGAACCTCCATAACCTCTAACTGACCTTGGTAACCAATAAATACAAATTGAACCCCGCCTTGCTCATCCCATCTGGCCGGAACCACTTCTTGGACCCATCCCAAACCTTGACGATTGTTTCTAATTACAACATACAGAGAACCCGTTGGAGAGAAGGAGGACTCCCTCGGTCCCGATTGCACAACATCAGGAGGGATGCTGACCCGTAACGTCGAATTTTGCGCAGAGATCGCGCTGACCGGCTCATCTAAAACAATTTCCATCGGATGCCGATCAAGAAATTCATTTTCTGTTCGGTGTTCGATCTCCAATATCTCTGTTAAATTGGCAATCAATTGATAGGTCATACGGAAGAAAAGGAATGGCGATTCGGATCTTATCTGGTAGAAATTTTGAAAGGAGAGATAATTCCCAAATTCATCTTCCCCTGCGCGTTGATTGAGCAACTCCCACCGAATATCCATGCTGATATCAACCCGCCCAGCAGGTGATACAAGAATACGAATGGTCCGCAATTCCGTCTCAAAATATATTTCGATATGAGATTCGGTCTGGCGCACAACAGGAACAACTTTTTCCTCCGCCGCTTGCTGCTCCCGTGTCTGGTTAAGATCAAAAAGATACCGATAACGAAACTTATCTATATAATCCCCTGTCACCGCATCCCGAATCCTTTCATAACTCGGATTCTCAATCCCCAGCTCATAAGAATATTCAAACTCAGCCTCATCTTCCGCTGATAATTCCGATTGAAATATGACGGTATTTCGATAACCAGATCCACAATGGGATTCAATGAGAGGACGCCCTTCCATCTCTCCTTTGGGTCCAATAGCTTGAACATTAATAAACTCATTTTCGTATTTTCCAAATTCCTTTCTTTCCTTATTATCGCCAAAGAAAATTTCGCCATGATCCCGAGGAAAAACGAATATTCCATCTTTTACGACTGGAGCATGTATCACTTCGAAGTCATTGATTTCGATTCCAGTTCGATTCACCTTCGTTGCTATCACTTTAATCTGGATTCCCATTTGGGAAAGTGTGTTAATAATTTCAGGTCGATGAAAAAAGGCGAGGCTCCGTGTTTCTGAAGCACGGGTAATAACATTTACCTGAACCAGATCATTATCACTCCACCCACGACTTTTCCTAAACTCAGATAATGCATAAAAGAATTCCCCAATCAACTTATCATGAGCGACAAGCTCACCCCAACCTTCTTCTGTTACTTCAGGCACATGATACACATCCGACAATCCAGGTGAATTCAGGTAAATATCATACCCTCCTTGTGTTAACGTCACAAATTTACCCCACGCCCTCTCGTATTCTTCCAAGCTGGCTTTATTATCATTGTAATGGGCTCGAGTGGTTTTAAATTCTCTGTAAGCCACTTTAACAAGCCGCCCTACTTCCTCCTCAGCGGCTTTGTTGATCGAAGGGATATGTTCAGTGTTATTCTTTATCAATTCACGAACTGCCTTATCATCATCCACAATAACTTCATTCACAAAGGTATGGGTTTCATCAGCAAAAATTTCACGTCTTGTCCCGGTCTGAAATCGGTTCAATATGGGGATATCAACCGCCGTTCCCCACGAATCACGAAGAACAGGGTTATAACGAAGGGTGGGATCAGCAGGTTGAAAGTTGAGAAGCACATGTCGCATCGTCCCAAATTCAATAATCCAGGCCACCACCCTCAAAACCCATTCGATAATAGGAGGGATTGAATTTAGTCTTATGGCCACCCTTCGCAAGGGATTGGACAACATATCATCTTGGTGGTGGCAAAAATCGACATGGTCCACATATTTACGGCCCAGGGGTATTGAGCCTTCTTCATCTATAATGGTCTGAATTTCTTCATTCTCTTCATCTTCAAACTCCTCAACTGCTACCCCAAAAACAAATTCGATCCGAGCGAAGGACATAGGATCGTCATCTCTGCTTGTTCGCACTCCCTCCTCCAGTTCGTTAAATCCAGGGGTAAAAACCCCATTTAAGACAAATCTTTTTTGGGCACTGTATCCAAACCCATCCATCTCGGCATAAAACCCTCTGTGACCAGAAACCTGACGGACCGCATGTTCATAGTTTGCTCTTACCGTGGCCGCCGGAACCGGTTCATCTACCCATTGTTGGGGATATTCTTTAAGTGTATGGTGGATGGCTCGATTGGGAACAAACTGGATTTTTCCGTTACGGAAGGCCTTGGTTTGCACCAAGCGGCGCTTTACGCGATTAATCCGCTCATCCATTTCACGATCGGGATCCAAATAGAAGATAATGGAATTTCGATACAGGCCCATTCCGGAGGCAGTATGTCCGGTGGGGATGTCAGTAAAATCAGGCTCCAAATTGGTTTCCAGTTTATCGCGATCAGGAATCCCATATCGATCCTTCACCTCAGCCGATTTTATGGGGTTTCTCAATTTCTCATTGAGAATATTTTTAAATTTGGAATAGTGAGGCCAACGCTGGTTTCGATCCTGCTCGATTTGAAACGAAACCAAGAACCACCCAGCCCAGTTGACCAACGGATGGATAAGGATAATCCCCAACAAAAACCAAGGAGAAAAATTGAGATAAATAAAAAAGGCAGCCCAAGTTTCTAGACCCACAAGGGCAAAGGCCGTCGATTGATTCTCGGGTCTGTGTTTTTTGATAAACCAATAGGCGGTCCACAGGCGAATTGGAATAAAAATAGACAAAACCACCCATGGAATTCCCCAAAAGAGAAACGCCAACATGGGGGCTCCACTCTCA
>MSYE01000145.1 GCA_002176905.1 bacterium F11
GGATATAGGAATCGGGAGGGGCACGGTATTCGGTGGTTTGACCCTCTGATAAATTGGTCTTGGAAAGAAAGTCCAATACTTTTCCCACAAGGTTGTCAAAGATGGGATTGTCTTCCCCGATGAAGTTTTTAAGTTGCTTTTCCACTTCTTCGCGAAGATCATCGACGGGAATGGGTTGGACCAAGTTTGGGGGGGCTTGGTCCGGGGGATCATCCACCACATCAAACTGCAATAGAGTGTGCAGCCGCAAATGGGTGGGGGGACGCGCCTTTTTCTGGGAGCTGGAGGCGCTGACCACCACATACAAAGTATTTCGAAACAGGGGATCCTCTTGATGAACCCACTGGGCCGTCGATTGTGTCACTCCCCACTGATTTGTTGAAACAGAATTATCAAATTTGTCCAGTGATCCGTCTCTCTTCAATTGAATCATGGATTGGGTCCATTTTTCTTGGGCCATGCGTCTTAAGCGGGCGTGTGATAACAGGGAGGCGGCCTGCCGGGAACTGGAACGCGACAACGTTGTGATCCCCACCACCATAATGGCCAAGGCGGCCGATATAATCAATGTGACGGCCAAAACAGATCCTTGGGTCTGGAATAAATTAATAGAGTGCGGCTTGAACATAAACCTCCTCTTTAATGGGGGCCCACCTTTCTTTTGAAAATGGGGCTTTAATTCCAAAATCCAATTTAATTCCGACTGTAGATCCACCCACCAAATAGCTGGCATAGAAAAGGGGCGTATCGGGTGAGGGGGCCATCAGCTCCACATTTTTTAAAAATGAAGTACGGTATTGGGGTGTGGTGGCCATGGTGGAAGAATAAATTTCCCGGAAAAGGTAGGTTTTTTCGCCGACACTGTGAAACTGGTAGCGCACCCGTTTGGTGTGGGTATAGAGAGCCGGATCCAGTGGGGTGTAGGTCTGATGGTTGTAAACCTCCAAATCCAAAAAATCGTCATTCACGTCAATGATGCGTTTGGATTCTCGTACCTGTTGGGCGATGTCTTGGGATATGGCCAAGACCGCATTAAGGCGTTGAAGCCGGATGTGTTGCGACATGGCTTGTTGAAGATATTTGGTACCCGCCCACAGGAAACGAATGGCCAGAAGAAGGATGGCCGTTGCC
>MSYE01000146.1 GCA_002176905.1 bacterium F11
ATAGCGAACACTCAACTCAGCGACTCTCTCGTCTCTGAGCGTCGGCAGCGTCATGTTTGTATAGGATCGCGTTGTGGAAATTCCTGCCTTTTTCTTTTTGGGCTTTTGGTTCCTCACGCAGGCCATCAATGGAATGGGGACTTTGGGTGGAAATACCATTCGCGGGGAAATGGGGGGGGTGGCGTGGTGGGCCCATGCAGGAGGTTTTCTTACTGGTTTTGTTGGAATCCAATTCTTCCGTCGGCGTCGCCGGCGGTAAGAAAGACAATCATTATGGTTGGTTTACTCCATCATCTTTCTTGAACCACGAAAATTGTACCTCGTATAATTCATACTTCTCATCTATGCCCAATTCTTCTGCTAGGGGTTCAGGCACATCCATATAATAATGGATTGATCCATTCTTGTTTTCTGGATCAATATTGTATGAGACCGTGTTGTTCTCATCGAGCGTCTGCAAATTTTCAACGATCGAGGTGGCCTCGCCTTTGAGTTCGGAAAAGCTCATCCCTGCTTTTTCAGCCAATTTTATGGCCCATTCTTTTAGCTTGGAGAAAAATCCTTCTGATACTTCTCCTCCCGGAACAGGAGGTGAAACATCTCCCTCTTTAAAGGTGTCGAGCTGTATCTCTTCAATCATCTGATCCAATGTTTCCAGATCCAAAGAATCGTCCGCAAAGGTGTGATGAACAGGAACTATCATCAATCCCAATATCAAGATACTGGAAAAAATCTTCCTAACATGGTCAAAAAGGGGTACAGAATTCATACAAAAACTCCTAATTATTCAAATTTTTAATAATGTTACCCATGAGGATGCAACAATAAAGCCATCTTACCCATCTTACCAAGATTATACATGGAACCTATGTCCCCAATCTGCTCCACTGATAAATTCCCATTTTTTGCGGAACAGCTGGGGTGAGATCTGGCCAGGGGGGAAGACTTGGGCGATGGTTGCTTGCAGGGCCTGTTTCAACCAGGAATTTGGGTTTGAGACGAATCAAGAAATCTTCGTTCCAGCGAACTTTTCCTGAAAATCGAGCTTGAATGAGTTCGAGGAAAGCATTGTTGGTGTGGAGAAGATATTGTTGTGTTTTTAACGGGATTACATTCCCCAATAG
>MSYE01000147.1 GCA_002176905.1 bacterium F11
GTATTGGGAACCGCTTGCAAAGGGAGGGAAGTCAAAAGGAAAAAACAAAAAAGAAAGGATAGGTAATGGGAACGGTTTGACTGTAACGTTTTCATGTTTGAATCACATATCAAAATGCGGACCACCTTACAATTTTCGGTAGAAATTTTTTCCCCATTTCTCAAAAGCTCCTTTTAGGGAACCACTGATAAAGGTGATATCGATTGTTTTGCCCCGCTCGAGTATTCCTTCGGCTGCCTTGGCAATATAACTCGCCATGGTCCGAAGGGTATCTCTGTTTTCTTCCTTCATGCGAAGTCCAAGAAGAAGACGGGATCCCGTCTCATCGGAAATCTGGACAAAAGAGGCTTGCTCCACTTCCGGATGTTCTTCGAATAGTTTGATAAACCGTTCTTCTAGTTGTTCGGTTTCTTCTGAAGGGTTCCCCACACTGACCTGAGCATCTTTTTGCATATGACGGATAATACCTTCGTTGGGTTGAGGCACTTTCCCACTGGCCAAGGATTGCACCAGCTTAAGATCCAGACTGAGAGTAATGTCATCCGGTCCCACCAAAATAATTTCATGGGTTATTTCTTTTATCCGATCAAACATATCTTGGCCCGAGAGGGAGAGATGAGAAAACTTTCTTTCGGTATAAACGGTCATCACTGCTGGAGAGGTGAAGAGCCAGAAAATATTTCTCCCTTTGGAGTCGATTCCCAATTGAACCGCCCATTGACGTTCCCCATGTTCAATATAGGATCCGCTCTCTTGCTTGTCTGAATCAGCAAGAGGAACAAAAAGAGGCGCTTTGAGAATGGCATCCCAGAAAAGGCCTGGTTCGACCTTCTTTTCTAGGAAGACCTTTCGCATGAGGCCTTCGAGGGCGTCTGTGGGAATACTGGCTTCTGACATAAATTGGTCCGTGGTGTGCGGCACCTGAATCTTGTTTTTATTTTTTCTCGAAAGGTTCGCCCCATTCTATAAGGGTCTCTTCTGGAAGACCCTTAATAATAGGAGGAACGCCGGAGAAGAAGGTGGTTTGTGACATGGGGCCTAGGACAACCCGACCAAAATGGCCCTTTGTTTCAAGCCTTCCCTCTTTTATGGCAACTTTTTCAACATTTCCTGGACCCACTC
>MSYE01000148.1 GCA_002176905.1 bacterium F11
CAAAAGCAGAGGAGGAACTTGTTCTTCAATCCCGCCAACTGTATCTGACGGGGAAACTTCTGGAGTTTGCGTTAACGTCGGAAGAATGGGGAGAGTATAAAAAAGTCCGTAGTCCGCAGTCCGTAGTCCGTAGTTTGAATTTGGATATTAACTACGGACTACGGACTGCGCACCGCGGACTGATCTTGCCTTTCGAATCCTTCTACCTCCACGCGGAAGCCCGCGACAAAGCCATTGTGGAAAATTTGCGCAAGGCAATGGTGAAGCACAACGCCAAACGGGTCGTTCTCGTCACAGGGGGATTCCACACGAAAGGAATCCTTAAACACCTCCAATATACGAACCACGGACTACGGACCACGGACTCCGCATTATCCGGAGAGTCCGCGGTCCGTAGTCCGTGGTCCGTAGTAGACTTCGTTCCAAAGGTGACAGTCGTCAATAATGGTTCCGAATACTTAAGCGTGTTCACGCAGGAAAAGAGTCCGCTGGATCGGCTCTTCACGGGTGAGAAACTGTTTCTGGCCCGCTTGATTCAGCCTCAACCTCTCACCATGGCCGCGACCGCCGCGGCCGCCGGGATACGAAGTTCGGTTGATCCCAAACAAACCATCACAACCAACATCGTTGATCGATCCCTGGCCAAGGCCCCTCACCTCGATGACGCTGACGTGACAATTGACGATCCCAATCCCAATACGGGAGAAGTCACCATTGACAAAGAGGGACAACAGATTGTCACAACCGTCACCAAAGATCCTTTTTATGTCGATGTTAAAGAAAAACGTTCTTATTGGAATCAGAACCGCAAAGTTCTTCTTACTCTTGCCACATCCATCCTCTTGATGGGAGTGATGCAGGGTTTCTTACCATCGTGGGAATTGCTTGCCGACGGACATGCAGTGACAACAGCCTCTTTGGTGGTGCCGTTTCCGGATGGGGCGGTGAAGGAACAGGTGGAAGCGGAGGAAATTGTAGGCCAATTTCCCATTGGGGTAGGAGGAAAAACAGAAGAAACCGTCAAACAAGCGCATCAATGGGTCGAAACCATGTACTTCCGAAACATTTGGAGCATGACACCCGACTTAAAAGGTGATGTAAAGAATTTTTATCCTCAACC
>MSYE01000149.1 GCA_002176905.1 bacterium F11
GGTTGGACCAGCTTGTTTCGGAGCGGTTACGCATCAGGGACCGTGTAAGAGATAAGGTCCCAATTGGTTTCAAATTTAAGATTTCATTAGGATTTAGTACCTAGCATTAGTATTAGAGTTTCCATATCACGTTCAAGAAAATTCTAATACTAATGCTAGGTACTAAATCCTAATGAAATTCTAAACTCGAAATTGAAATTTGACAGTTTCCCCCCCTCATTTTTTTACTCCCAAAAGCCTAGAAAATTTCACTGGAACCCCTTACACTATCTTCAGGTAGAAAGTTACTGCCTAAATCTGGTTTGAGAGGGAACCTCTGTGCGTGTATCACCAGAAATAGTGAAACTGATCCCTCCACAATTCATGCGGAAATACAAGGTGTTTCCGATTGAGATGGTGAGGGGAATGCTGTCATTGGCCATGGCCAATCCGGATGATCAGTCTGCCCTGGAGCATCTTCGCATCTTGGTGGGATGTGAACTCAAGGTCATTCCCACTTCTGAAAAAGAAATTTTTCGGGCCCTTCGCGACTTTTTGCCCAATTTGGACGAAATTCCCACATGCCGAGACCTGATGGTCGACCCCAACACGCTGGCCCCAAATAACAAAGGCCAAAAAGGGGAAGAATCCCAGATCATTCGGGTGGTCAATAAGTTGATTGATATGGCAATTGAAAACCACGCCAGTGATATCCATCTCGAACCCCAGAGAAAAGGACTCTTTGCCCGTCTCCGAATTGATGGAGTTCTTCGCACCATTCACGGATTTCCGGTTGAGGCTATATCTGCGATCATCTCTCGAATAAAAATCATGGCCAACATGGATATCTCAGAAAAGAGACTCCCCCAAGCTGGACAAATCACGGTCCCGAGAGGAAATCAACATGTGGGACTACGGATTTCGGTGGTCCCGGGTACCTGTGGAGAAAAAGTGGTGATCCGGGTTCTGGAAAAGTCACGGATGGATTTTGATCTGGGAAATTTGGGACTTCCCTCACAAATACAATCTGAGATTGAAGGTCTCATTGAAAGGCCACACGGCCTTGTTTTGGTGACCGGTCCAACCGGAACAGGAAAATCAACCACCCTATATGCTCTTTTAAAACAACTCATATCAAAT
>MSYE01000150.1 GCA_002176905.1 bacterium F11
CTGTTAATGTTTGAGAGAGACGCGTGTTCCAAAAACAATGGGAAGAGAAAAGGAAAAGATCCGACCACCATGAGCCATAGGGCCTGTCGTTGTCCTTCTTTCAGATAAAAGAACCACCATTTTGCGGAAAAAAGAGATTCTCGCCAATGCACATAACGGATCAGGTCTGGTTTTGCTTCATAAGTTCCACCAAGGTGAGCCAGGCCCCATCCAAGACCCAAAATTTCTGCTGTTAGAACGATAAGGGAGATTCCATCTCCAAGTGAGATGTCAAGCCAGATTGATCCTTTTGTCGATATTAGAACCAAAGCCACCACAAACATGGACCACCCGCCCATAAGTTGAGTTAGCCACTTTGATTCAAAGGGAGCTTTGTTTTGGATGATCTCTTTTCGTTCAAGGTAGGAATAATTCTTGTCCCCTCCTTCCCATAAGCCAGCGATTGTGGAGCTGGGTTCTGAGTTGTTCTCCTCGAATTGGATCTCTTGGGCTTGGTTTCCCAATCGGATGAAGGCCAATCGATTAGATTTGGGATGAAGGCCAACCGATATAATGGTGTTGGATCCGTCTTCAGGGGGTGGAATTACCTGTTCGGTAATATAATTATTCCCATCCCTTTTGAGGGTAATGAGGGATCCATTTTGTTTTCCCACTCCCAGGTGATCCTCTTTTGAGACCGTTAAGGAAGAAAATGAGGCATTCATATTTGAGTGGCGAAGAACGACAGTCGCTTTGGTTTTTCCCTGGGTTCTTTGGGGGAGTTGATATTTCATAACCGAATTTGAACCCGCAACCAGAAGGTCGTATTCTCTCTTGCGATCAAACTCAACGAAGGTGGGTTCTCCATTAAATTCTCTCATGCAGAGGTGGGATCTGGACGGAAAACATTGGTCCCATCAAAGCATTTTTCATGGGCAGAATTCTCAAAAGGAAATTTTCTTTTTAAAACTGTTTCCTCATCCCGATATCTTCAAGGGCCCTTAAGCAATCTCATCCTAGCAGGACTAGGATATGGGTTGGCGCAATATTTTGAAGCCCTTCTTTTCTATTCACCGCTGATCCTTTTTAATCTGGTCCTGTTTGTTTTCAACATGATTCCCTTCTC
>MSYE01000151.1 GCA_002176905.1 bacterium F11
AGCTTGCGGTTGGCCCAATCTGGCGTGATCATAACGGCAACAGATTTGGATCCTCCTTACTTGTCTCTTGGGAACTCAACTTCATTCCAGGCGGCACCTTCAACCGCAGCCCGCATACAGGTGATTGTCGACGGTGAAACAGCAGAACCTGGTAACTTTACCTTGGCCCGAGGGGTGGTTAACTCACCCAATCCCGCTCAAGCAGGAATCGGTATTCCCATTGAGATTCGCATCACAGACAACTTCTGGAATATCACCAATTCTTCGAGTTCAATTCGAGTTACCTCATCTGATCCATTTGATCAATCAACCGGTCCATGGGTTGGTTGGGGAGAAGATCCGAAAGATGTGGTTGTAAATAATGGAGTCGGCAACTTCACTTTTCCTCTTATTACTTTAAGCACAACGGGGTGGACCCTCACCGCAGAGGATCAAGATAACAATGCGGCTCCGGATCCTTTAACATATTTATCATTCACTTCAACGAATATTGCTGTTGAGGCAGGAACTCCTCAGAAATTGGTTACCATTCTGCCTGGGGAACAAATTGACCAAGGAGCACCAACAGGTAAAACAGGAACAGTTGATGTTAGTACAGCCGGGATGGAGATAGACGTGAATGTTTATGTCACGGACTTTTTCCACAATATCGTTACTGTCCCACCAGCCTTGGGAGGATCCAATGCGGGTGATGTCCAAATCAGCATTGAAAATAATACTGATCCTTATGCCCAGATCAGTATTGCAAAAAAATCGATCACAGAAGCCACGGGATTGGTTGTTTTCCAATTGACCCCGATAAAAGCTGGGACCCATACGATTGCGGCTGATGATGTCACACCAGCGCATGGTGTTCCTTGGACCCGTTCTCTTTCTTCTGAATTAACAGTTCAACCCAATGATGCCAAACATCTCCTGACATTGATGCCGGGTGAGAACCCTCTCCCTGGTTCTGGTGCCCCTGGTAAGTTCGGTTCTCCTCAACAACAAGTCTCAGGAGCCAGCTTCACGGTAACGGTTCAAGTGGTTGATGACTATTACAATTTCCAACCCACCCATCCTGATGAGAGAGTTCGTATTGATACATCAGACTCATATGATATTC
>MSYE01000152.1 GCA_002176905.1 bacterium F11
AACAACCCCGCAACGGTTATTAGAAAAATGAGTCGGGTTATCATTTTTGGCTCTCCCATATTACTGTTTTGTTTCGGCCGGTTTTTTTTGCTTGATACAGGGCTTCATCAGCGGCTTTGAGCAAAGCTATATTGTGTTGTTAACCTAATTTTCATCACCCAAACCTTTTTGGCGAGAATTGTTATTTCTGTTTGTTCCAAATTTAAACATTAAGCTCACGCGATGTCGCATATCAAAATCGCCCAACATCGCAAACGAATAATCGATAGTTGCAGGAGTCATATGGATTCCCATGCCCACGGTTAGTTCCTGGCCATCACTTTTCTTTTTCGTGCCCACCCTGAGGGCCAGTGCATGAAAAGTAGATTCAAGGCCCACAGCGGGTAATATTTCTTTTTCGTTCAAATGATAAGGGGCATCAACAAAAAGGGTAGTGTTGGTAATTTTTTTCATCAAGTCAAAGGATAAACCCGCCCGCATGAGCGTAGGTAAATCTTCTTCTCGGTTTACATATTTGAGGGGAGTACCTAGATTTTGAATGGCAGCACCAAAGTTTAAGCGGGATGAAAGGCGCCCAAAAATTCCAAGGTCGACCATCATGGCGCTGGCTGTTTCTTTCTGAATTAAATTTGAATTTAAAAATTTGGCCGCAGCACCTATTGAAAATGTTTCCCTTCCCAGCGCTACGCCCAAAGAGCCAACGATATCCCTCTGAATGGATACGGTTTCTGCTTTAATTCCATCGGATAAAAGAAAATCTCCTCCATCAAAATATCCAAGAGAAATCCCAAAATTGACCTTTTTGGTCTGATATCCTGCTGCCACCTGGCTGTAGAATTCATCCTCAAATCCGCGATGAAACAACATGGAAATTTGGTGGGACCGAAGGGATCTTAGTGATGCGGGATTGTAAGAAAAGGCGGTTATATCATTGGAGGCAGCGGAGAAGGCTTCTCCCAAAGCAGCTGGTCGGGCTCCAGAAGGTTCCAGCAACGTAAGACCTCCCGTCACCCCTGTTTCCCCCGCTATGGAAATTTGGAGAAACTGCAGCGACAAAAACAAAACCAATAAGAATGTCCCCCTTATCCTGCCCATATGTGATAC
>MSYE01000153.1 GCA_002176905.1 bacterium F11
TTTCACGTCGGATCCGTCATGATTAAGGGCAAAGATGGTTGACTTAACTCCCTCCGTAAACTTTCCATCAATTTCAATAATGATTTCGTCAAATCCATCATTATCAATGTCACCAATAACAGGTGGAGTAAAAACACGACTTGTATCAGGGAACTCCTTTTCCCACCATAGAGATCCATCTGCTCTTAAAATCAGAAGTTTTCACCGCGCATCAAGGTTATGATCCTTATGATAATCAATATCATTTTCCCTTAAAAATATGATTTCTTTCTTCCCATCCTTATCCAGATCCGCCACTCTTGTTATAAAGGGACCGTCACCATATTCCTCAGAAGAGAAATGGAGAGGCCAGCCGGATTTAAGTTTGTCATCTAAATAGACCATATTGATGAAGATTTCCCGAGGCCCTGAATTTGTCTCTACCGTCAACCGAATTGTGTAAAAATCGTCCATGGATCCGGATCCGCGAGGAGCTTGAGACGTATTCCACCTTCCCAAGAGACCCTCCATGTTCGTTCCTCCGTTGCTTTTGGTGAGACTTATTCCTTTTGTCATCCACTCCGTGGGTTCCAGGCCCATCCCGTACGAAAGAGAGTACTGATTAAAAGGAATTCGAATATTGCCAACGATTTCTATGATATCCCCCCTGCGACGGATGTCATTCCCTCGTGGTAAGGTGAGATCAAAATAATCAACCTGGATGCCAATCCTTTCCTCTCTGACGCGGGCCATTGAATCCCATACAAGCAATCGAAAGGTGTATATCCCATCATCCAGTACGAGTGGATCAAAATTTCCGTATAACATCCCATTGTTAATCTGTCGGGTCGATGTGTGAATCTCATACCAGTCTGCCGGATTTGTACCCACACCGTATTCCAACGAATACTTTGCGAAAAGATCTCCCTTGGCCGTTCCTTCAAAATGAAGGAGTTCTGGGGCATTAACACTGGTAGTGGAAACACGAAGCAAGGCATGGGGTAGAGGCGCCCTACACTTGAGCGGTTTATGGTCATTGATCCTTACGGTTCCCCCATAAAGAATATTCTTTGTGGGATCGACTGCATGTTTGATTTTCTTGTTAACATCATTCGGTCTAAAT
>MSYE01000154.1 GCA_002176905.1 bacterium F11
GTCAAACCCAGATCATTCCGGTGTGGACGGGAGATGTTTCGTCAACAAAAAGGCTTTCAAATTATTTATTATCTGCCGGTTATTTTGTACCGTCCATTCGACCACCGACGGTCTCAGAAGGAGAAGGTCGGGTGCGGTTATCGATAACGTATCATGTTGGGCGCCGAGGCTGTGACGATTTAAAAGAGGCGTTTTCTTCTTACCTTTCAACAAAAGAGGAGGCAAAGGAAAAAATTGGCCAAACCATATAACGGGATTTTTGTTACAGGAACAGATACCGATTGCGGGAAGACCATTATTGCCGGAGGAATCGCCAGGGCCCTTCTGAGGAAGGGGTACCACGTGGGCGTTATGAAACCTGTTGCGACGTGGGGAGATCCGGCCCGGGAATTGGGAGTTCGAACCAAATGGATTTCGGAAGACGCTCTCCATTTGCGATCAGCCGCGGCAACCAGTGATGCACTTGATCTCATCAATCCCATGTGTTTGAAGGCGGCTTTGGCTCCCTGGCCAGCAGCCCGTCTTGAGAAAAAGAGCATTGATTTGGTGCGCATCCTTCAAGCTTACCGTGAACTTTGTCGTCGCCATGATTTTATGGTTGTGGAGGGGGCTGGTGGGGTTATGGTTCCCATTAAAAGAAAGTTTTATGTGGTCGACCTCATTAGCCGAATGAAATTACCGGCTGTTGTTGTTGTCCATCCCGGCTTAGGAACACTGAATCATACGCTTCTCACAGTAGATTCCTTGAAGCAAGAAGGAATTCCCTTGGCTGGTGTTATTATCAACAATTATCAAGGGAAAACCCGGGCTGAAAGGACAAATCCAAAAGTTCTCCAACGCATATTAAAACGACGGGTGATTGTTGTTCCTCACAAAACCCAGTTTATTCACGATTTTGATGTTTTGGCCGGTTACCTCACCCGCCAAGGCCTATTCAATTGGCCTTATCTTCCATAAGTGATGCCCAGTTTTTTTCGGATTTTGAGCTTGGTTATTTGGATTTTTCTTTTGATTGGGAAGGGGGTCTTGGCCGAAGAAGGATGGAATCCGAAAAAAGTCAAAATTCCCACTCGAGATGATCTGCTCATCGGATCTTATC